>NZ_BACT01000198.1:0-6277 GCF_000333255.1 Methylobacterium sp. B1
GGCCTTGTTCTCCTGCTCGAAGATGATCTGCGTGAGGACCGAGCGGGTGATGTCGTCGCCGGTGCGCGCGTCGTACACGACGAAATCCTCGCCGTTCTGGACCATCGTGGCGAGGTCCTCCAGCGTCACGTAGGTCGAGGTACCTGTGTGATAGAGGCGCCGGTTGGCGTACTTCTTGATGACGGTCTGGGTGGCCTTGACGGTATCCGCCATCGGGAACGGCCTTTCTGGACTCGGGACCGGGGGGCGTTGCAGACGCGCGGTGCAGTCTGGCGGGGCTGTCTTCGCGCCCGCAGCACGATCCTTAAAGCCTTCCCCGGGCGCAGAAAACAGCAAACTGCACCTCTTCAACGCAGAATAATGCAGAGGGTGTGGGGCCGGAGCGCCATTTCAGTTTCGCGGACGCGTCATCGGCACGTTTTGGCGCTTTGATAGACAACCTTGACTTCGCCCATCTCAAGCCCTTCATCCCAGGGCCGGCACAGAGCGCGCCCCAAAACGTGGAAGGCGCGCCGGCTCGCGAGAGGAGAACGTTCACATGGCAGGCAGCGAAGAGATCGTCATCGTCGGGGCCGCGCGCACGCCGGTCGGCTCGTTCGGCGGCGCCTTCGGGGCGGTGCCGGCCCATGAGCTCGGTGCGACCGCCATCAAGGCCGCCCTGGAGCGGGCCAAGGTCTCGCCCGACGATGTGGACGAGGTGATCTTTGGCCAGGTCCTCACCGCGGGCGCCGGCCAGAATCCCGCCCGTCAGGCGGCCATCAAGGCCGGCATTCCCGAGAAGGCCACCGCCTGGGGCCTCAACCAGGTCTGCGGCTCGGGCCTGCGCACGGTCGCGATCGGCATGCAGCAGATCGCCAACGGCGACGCCAAGGTCATCGTCGCCGGCGGCCAGGAATCGATGTCGCTCTCGCCCCACGCGCAGTACCTGCGCGGCGGCCAGAAGATGGGCGACGTCAAGCTCGTCGACACGATGATCAAGGACGGGCTCTGGGACGCCTTCAACGGCTACCACATGGGTCAGACCGCCGAGAACGTCGCCCAGGCCTTCCAGCTCACCCGCGAGCAGCAGGACCAGTTCGCGACCCGCTCGCAGAACAAGGCCGAGGCCGCCCGCAAGGAGGGCCGCTTCAAGGACGAGATCGTCCCCGTCACCGTGCCGGGCAAGAAGGGCGACACCGTCGTCGACACCGACGAGTACATCCGCGACGGCGCCACCATCGAGGCCATGGCCAAGCTGAAGCCGGCCTTCGCCAAGGACGGCACCGTGACGGCCGCCAACGCCTCGGGCCTCAACGACGGCGCCGCCGCCCTCGTGCTGATGTCGGCCTCGGAGGCCGAGCGCCGCGGCCTGACCCCGCTCGCCAAGATCAAGTCCTGGGCGACCGCGGGCGTCGATCCCAAGGTGATGGGCACCGGCCCGATCCCGGCTTCCCGCAAGGCCCTGGAGAAGGCCGGCTGGAAGCCCTCCGACCTCGACCTGATCGAGGCCAACGAGGCCTTCGCGGCCCAGGCGCTGGCGGTGAACAAGGACATGGGCTGGGACGACGCGAAGGTGAACGTCAACGGCGGCGCCATCGCCATCGGCCACCCGATCGGCGCGTCCGGCGCCCGCGTCCTCGTCACGCTGCTGCACGAGATGAAGCGCCGCGACGCCAAGAAGGGCCTCGCCACCCTCTGCATCGGCGGCGGCATGGGCGTCGCGATGTGCATCGAGCGGACCTGATCGCAGCGGGGCGTCAGCCCCGCTGGACAACTTAGACTTAAGGCCGAGATCACAAAAATTCGCGTGCGGACGCCATCCGCACGCGGCATCACGGGATGCGAACAGGAGGAAACAATGGCTCAAGGACGCGTCGCCCTGGTCACGGGCGGCACTCGCGGTATCGGCGCGGCGATCTCGAAGCGGCTCAAGGACAAGGGCTATCGGGTCGCGGCCAATTACGGCGGCAACGACGAGGCGGCCAACGCCTTCAAGGCCGAGACCGGCATCCCGGTCTTCAAGTTCGACGTGGGCGATCTCGCGAGCTGCGAGGCCGGCATCAAGGCCGTCGAGGCCGAGCTGGGGCCGATCGAGGTGCTGGTGAACAACGCCGGCATCACCCGGGACGGCGCCTTCCACAAGATGACCTTCGACAAGTGGCAGGCGGTCATCAAGACCAACCTCGATTCGATGTTCACCTGCACGCGTCCGCTGATCGAGGGCATGCGCAGCCGCAACTTCGGCCGCATCATCATCATCTCGTCGATCAACGGCCAGAAGGGCCAGGCCGGCCAGACCAACTACTCGGCCGCCAAGGCCGGCGTGATCGGCTTTGCCAAGGCCCTGGCGCAGGAGAGCGCGTCCAAGGGCATCACGGTGAACGTGATCGCGCCGGGCTACATCGCCACCGAGATGGTGATGGCGGTGCCGGAGGAGATCCGCAACAAGATCATCTCCACGATTCCCACGGGTCGCCTGGGCGAAGCCAGCGAGATCGCGCACGCGGTCGAGTACCTCGCCAGCGACGAGGCCGGCTTCGTGAACGGTTCGACGCTGACCATCAACGGCGGCCAGCACTTCGTCTGATCGCCAGCGGGCGCGCCGGATCGATCCGGCGCGCCCGACGCAGGGCCGAGGCCCCCGCGGCCGGTCCCTCTCGCGCCCGATCGCTTCGATGACGGCCGCCTCGGGCTGCGCCTCATCGCGTGCGCCGCGCAGCCGGCGCGCCGCCCGTTCCCCATCGGGGCGCGCTTCGCCCGTGCAGACCGTCGCCGCGGCCAGAGTCCGGCGGCGCCCGCTGATCGCCCGAGTGCCAGACGCCGCGCGGATCCCGCAGATCGGCGACGCGGACGATCCGACCCGGCAAGCCTGACGAAAGTCCTACCTGGCCTGCGCGGTCTCCGCGCGGCTTCGGGATAACGGGCATTGCGGGCAGCGATCGGCCCCGGCGCCCGCGTGTTCTGCGACACGAACAATTCGACCTGCCTCGTATAGACCTTCTTTCATCGGCTCGCGGATGGTCCTGCCGACAGAAATCGAGGTCCCGGGCGTCATGAACAACTGGTTTCACGGTAAATTCGGCGTTCATTTTATCGGTGGCGGCCAGGAGAGTTCTTTGCGCGATACGGCTTCGCGTGCCGGCCAGAGCGAGGGCAGCCTCAACCGCACGCTGCCCACCGTCGCGAAGCTCGGTCTCGCCGCCGCCTGCGCCCTGGGCTTGGCCGCCTGCGTCACGCCGCAGGAGCGCCACGCGATGGATCAGAACCAGTGCTACGCCTTCGGCTTCGAGCCCGACACCGACGGCTTTGCCGAGTGCATGATGGGCCTCCATCAGCAGCGCGCCGTCGCCCAGGCCAACAGCAACCTGTATTGGCAGGCGCAGCTCGCCGAGCAGAACCGCCGCCGCGAGGCCCGGCAGGATCTCTACAAGATCGCCAGCCTGCAGCGGAGCGGCGACCCCCGCTTCCCCATCTGCGGCGCCTCGTCCGATGGCGGCATGGATCGCCGGACCATGACTTGGTACGGCCCGAACTGCCGCGCCCGCTGACCGCTATCAGGGAGATCGACGATGTCGGACGTCATCACGCCGCGGCCGGGGAACGCCAGCACGTTCATCTTCGCCACGACGGCGATGTTCGCGGCCACGATCGGGATGGTCACGCAGGACTGGGGATGGTTCGTCTTGGCGATGCTCGGAAGTGCCGGGGTGCAGTGCGTGATCTACATGCCGCTTCAGCGATGGTTCGGCTGGAAGCCGCTCGATTTCGGCCATCTGGGTCATCTCGTCCTGCTGCTCTCCCCGCTCTGAGACGCCCATCCCCGGCAGCGCCCCAAGGGGCTGCTGCCGGTTCTCCGGATCGCTCACCCCGAGACAACACTCATGACGCTCGCCCTGATCATCACCGGCTTCCTCATCGTCAACTTCATGATGGCCGGCGTCTTCTCCCTCGTAGCCCTGTGGGCCGACTGAGCCGCACTCCTTAGGGCGCGCCGACGCAGTTGGCGTAGAAGGTCGTGGTCGCAGGCCAGTCGGAGAAGACGCCCAGCACGCCCACCTGCCCGTGCAGGACATCGAGCAGCCGCAGGATGTCGCCGTCGCCGGTCACCACCGGCTTGATCGATTGATAATAGTACCCGCCGCCGCCCTTCAGGGGGCCCGAGCGCTCCAGGGACCACGCGATCAGGCCCAGGCCGGCCTTCTTCGCCTCCCGGGCGTAGGTCGAGGGCTCGATCGTCCCATCAGGCCCCGGCCGCACCAGCATCCAGAGCGGTGGCGCCAGGATCTTCACGCCCTTCTGCGCGAGTTCGGTCATGCCGGGCTGCCACGTAGCGGGCTTCTCCGGGTCGAAGCCCTTCGCGGTCTCGTCGCGGTCGTCGAGGAAGATCGCCTGGCGGCCGAAATCCGGATCCTTCTCCAGCCAGTACAGGATGTCCCGCAGCTGGAAGCTCTGCGGATAGACGTCGGAGGCCGGGATGCCGGCCTGCCGGTACTCGTCGATCAGCTGCTGGGCGTACATGTCCTGGGTGTAGGTGCCGTCGAACGGCATCGGCACCTGGGGGGCCTTCAATTCGGGGGTGAACTTCCGCCCCAGCCCCTTCACCAGCGCGATGTACTCCTTGTGGGACATCAGCGTGCCGGTGCCGGCGTAGAGATCGGTACGCCAGCGCGGGGTCGCGTTCATGTAGGCCGTCACGCTGGTGGCGTCCGGATCGGCGGCGTCCATCTTCCCGTTCAGCGACTTGAACTCGTCCAGCGTCAGGTCGCTGGTGCAGCACTTGGCCGAGGCCTTGCGGCCGGTGGCCGGATCGGCCGGCGTGAAGCCCTGCGTGCATTTCGCCGCGAGCTCGGGCCGGGCCAGGATGTCGGTGGTCGTGTGCAGATCGCACTGGCTGTGACGGCAGACGAGCTGGCGGTCCTTGGTGAAGGCCACGTCGCACTCGATGATCCCGGCGCCCATCCGGTCGGCGGCGAGCACCCCCTCCCGTGTATGCTCCGGAAACATCAGCGGCGCGCCGCGATGCGAGATCGAGAAGGTCCTGGGCGTGTAGGTCCGGTCGATTCCGCAGGCGGCGAGCGTGTCCTTGAGCGGGCCGGGCTTCAACTGGTCGACGAGGTAGAAGGGCCGCGGCCCGAGCTGGGCGGCCTCGCCGGCGAGGCCGGGTCCCGCCCCCAGGAGCAGCCCCAGCCCGATCATGAACGCACGCATCGCGAACCTCCCGTTTCAGGTCGCCGGTAGAGGGCCACGGTGACAGCGGCGTGACCCCGGTCTCGCCGACTCGGAAGCGGCGTGATAGCGGCACGCCATGACCGCGCCTGCATCGATCTCGACCCTGCGCACGCAGAGCGCAACCGCCACTGTCGCGGGCTTCGGTGCGATCCTGCTGTGGTCGCTGCTCGCCCTGTTCACGGCCGCCTCCGGGACGGTGCCGCCGTTCCAGCTCGCCGCCATGACCTTCCTGATCGGCGGCCTGTGCGGCTGCGCGACCTGGATCGTCCGGCCGAGCCGCGCCCGCGCCCTGATCCAGCCCTGGCCGGTCTGGCTGCTCGGGGTCGGAGGCCTGTTCGGCTACCACGCCCTTTACTTCAGCGCCCTGCGCCTCGCGCCGCCGGCCGAGGCCGGGCTGATCAACTATCTCTGGCCGCTGCTGATCGTCCTGTTCTCGGCCCGCCTGCCGGGCTCGGGCGGGTTGCGCCCGGGCCATCTCATCGGGGCGATCCTCGGTCTCGCCGGCGTCGCGGCCCTGTTCGCCGGACGGGCCGATCTCACCTTCGCTGCGGGCGCGCTGCCGGGCTACGCGGCCTCCCTGGCGGCGGCCTTCGTCTGGGCCGGATACTCGGTGCTCTCGGCCCGGGTCGGGCAGGTGCCGACCGACGCGGTCGCAGGGTTCTGCCTCGCCACGGCGGCGCTCAGCCTCGCGTGCCATCTGGCCTTCGAGGCGACGGTCTGGCCGGCCGATGCGGTGCAATGGGGCGCCGTGCTCCTGCTGGGTCTCGGGCCCGTGGGGGCGGCCTTCTATCTCTGGGATATCGGCTGCAAGCGCGGCGACGTCCGGCTCCTCGGTGTCACGGCCTACGCGGCGCCGGTCCTCTCGACGCTGATCCTGGTGGCGGCGGGCTATGCCAGCCCGAGCCCCGCCCTGGCGGTCGCCTGCCTGCTCATCGTGGCGGGGGCGCTCACGGCGGTGCGGACGTCGCGGACGTCGCGGACGGCGCCGAAGCGAGGCTAGCGCCGCGGCGTCGGCCGCCAGTCCGGCGGCGCCATCTCGAAGCCGGCGAAGTCGAAGCCCGGCGAGACC
>NZ_BACT01000197.1:0-1763 GCF_000333255.1 Methylobacterium sp. B1
CCCATGGCCGGCCCGACCTGCAGCGCCGCGTCTTTCCTGGCCTTCGGCCTGCTGCTCGCCGCCAAGCTGGTAACGATGGTGACGCCGTTCACCTTCAAGTGGATCACCGACGCGCTGGTCGCCGCCGTGGGGGGCAAGGACGCACCGGTGCCCACGGGGCTGCTCGCCGCGCCGATGCTCTTGATCGCCCTCTACGGCGTCTCGCGGATCGCCATGTCGGCGCTGACCCAGGTGCGCGACGGTCTGTTCGCCAAGGTGGCGATGCATGCGGTGCGGCGCCTCGCGCTCCAGACCTTCGAGCACATGCACCGGCTGTCCCTGCGCTTCCATCTGGAGCGCAAGACCGGCGGCCTCACCCGGGTGCTGGAGCGCGGCCGCGCCGGCATCGAGGAATTGTCGCGCCTGATGGTGCTGACGCTCGTGCCGACCATCGTCGAGTTCGTGCTGGTGCTCGGCGTGCTGGCCTACGAGTTCAGCTGGACCTACGCGGCGACCGCCTTCGTGACGGTCGCGGCCTATCTCGCCTTCACCTACAAGGCGACCGAGTGGCGGATCGCCATCCGCCGCCGGATGAACGCCTCGGACACGGACGCCAACACCAAGGCGGTCGATTCGCTGCTCAACTACGAGACCGTCAAGTATTTCGGCGCCGAGCGCCGCGAGGCCGCCCGCTACGACGAGTCGATGGCGCGGTACGAGAAGGCCTCGACGCAGACCTACGTGTCCCTGGCGGTGCTCAATGCCGGGCAGGCGGTGATCTTCACCCTGGGCATGACCGTGGTGATGTGGCTCGCCGCCCGGGACATCCTGGCCGGGCGCACCACGATCGGCGGCTTCGTGCTCGCCAACACCATGCTGGTGCAGCTCTCGATGCCCCTCAACTTCATGGGCATGATCTACCGCGAGATCAAACAGGCGCTCATCGACATCGACGACATGTTCCGCATCCTCGGGCAGAACCCCGAGATCGCCGACCGGCCGGGCGCCGCGCCGCTCGCGGTGGCGGGCGGCACGCTGCGGTTCGAGGATGTCCGTTTCGCCTACCATCCGGAGCGGCCGATCCTGCGCGGCGTCTCCTTCGCGATACCGGCGGGCCAGACGGTGGCGGTGGTCGGGCCCTCGGGGGCGGGCAAGTCGACGCTCTCGCGCCTGCTGTTCCGGTTCTACGAGCCGCAGGGCGGGCGGATCAGCATCGACGGGCAGGACATCGCGGCGGTGACGCAGGAATCCCTGAGGGCAGCCATCGGCATGGTCCCGCAGGACACGGTGCTGTTCAACGACACGATCGGATACAACATCCGCTACGGCCGGGCCGACGCCACCGACGCGGAGCTGCGCGAGGCGGCCCGGCTCGCGCAGATCGACCGCTTCGTCTCGAGCCTGCCGGAGGGCTACGACACGCCGGTGGGCGAGCGCGGCCTGAAGCTCTCGGGCGGCGAGAAGCAGCGGGTCGCCATCGCCCGGACCATCCTCAAGGCGCCGCCGATCCTGGTGCTCGACGAGGCGACCTCGGCGCTCGATTCCTTCACGGAGGCGGAGATCCAGTCGGCGCTGGACCGGGTCAGCCGCGGCCGCACCACCCTGGTGATCGCCCACCGGCTGTCCACGGTGGTCAACGCCGACGCGCCTGATATGCGCCGGGAAAGCCGCGGCCGTTCGGCCGTGCGGCGGCCGCAGGTTCTTCCCCACAGGCCGGGCGGAGCGGGTCCGCACCGGGAGCCGGCACCGGGTCTTGCGCGAGATCTGCGGCGCCCCGGGAGATC
>NZ_BACT01000196.1:0-16232 GCF_000333255.1 Methylobacterium sp. B1
CATCCAGCAGGCGATCAGCGCCGAGGTGTTCCGGCTCCTCGACGAGGACGTCGCCGCGCCGCGGGACATCGACGAGGCGATCATCCACGGGCTCTCCTTGCGCATCCCGATCCTCGGCCACCTCGCCAAGGCCGACTTCACCGGCCTGGAGCTGACGCAGCGCGCGCTCGCCAACGGCAGCTACGCGCCGCCGCCCCCGCGCACCCGCTCCGAGACCCTCGACGCCCTCTGCGCCGCGGGCCGGACCGGGGTGATGGCGGGGCGCGGCTATTTCGACTGGGGCGGCCGGGCGCCCGCGGAGCTGTTCCGCGAGCGCGACCGCAAGCTCCTGGCGCTCAAGGCGGCGATGGCCGGGATCGGCCGGATGGAGGGATCATGATCGGAGCGGACCTGTCCGGACGGCGCGTCCTCGTCACCGGAGCCTCGTCGGGCATCGGCCTCGCGACGGTGGAGATCTTCGCCCGCAACGGCGCCGCGGTGGCGCTGAATCACCTGCCCGACGATCCCCGCGGTCCCGCCGAGGCCGCGCGACTTGCCGGGACGGGGCTCTCGGTGCTCGCGCTGCCCGGGGATGTGTCGCGGGCGGGCGAGGCCGAGGCGATGGTGGCGGCCGGGATCGACCGGCTCGGCGGCCTCGACGTGCTCGTCAACAATGCCGGAACGTCGGGCACGACCACGCCCATCGCCTTCGAGGATCTCGACGCGATGAGTGAGGATTTTTGGGCCACGATCCTGGCGACCAACCTCCTCGGGCCGTTCCGCTGCGCCCGGGCCGCGGCCGCGACCCTCAAGGCGAGCCGGGGCGCCATCGTCAACACCGCCTCGGTGGCCGGGCTCGGGCGGCGGGGCTCCTCGGTGGCCTACGCGGCCAGCAAGGCCGGGCTGATCAACCTGACCCGCAGCCTCGCCCGGGCGCTGGCGCCCGACGTGCGGGTCAACGCGGTGGCGCCGGGCCTCGTGGCCACGCCCTGGACCGAGCCCTGGTCGGAGGCACGCAAGGCCTCGACGGTGGAGCGCACGATGCTCGGCCGCATGGCCCGGCCGGAGGACATCGCCGAGACGATCTTCTTCCTCGCGGCGGGGGCGGCCTACATCACCGGCGAGACGATCACGGTCGACGGCGGGGCGATCTGAGCCCGGGGAGGATACGATGTCGAGCACCACCGTCATCACCTGTGCCCTCACGGGCTCCTTCGACACGCCGAAGAAGAACCCGGCCGTGCCGGTGAGCCCGAAGGCCATCGCCCAGTCGGCCCTCGAGGCCGCCGCCGCCGGGGCCGCGGTGGTCCACATCCACGTCCGCGATCCCGAGACCGCCGCGCCCAGCATGGAGTTGGCCCATTACCGCGAGGTGGTGGAACGGATCCGCGACCAGAACGACAGCGTGATCCTCAACCTGACCACGGGGGCGGGGGGCCGGTTCGTGCCCGGCGATCCCGATCCGGCCGTCGCCGGCCCGGGCACCACCTTCGTGAGCCCGGAAGCCCGCACCCGGCACGTGGCGGCACTCACACCCGAGATCTGCACCCTCGACGTCGCCACGATGAATTTCGGCGAGCACCTGTTCCTCAACACCCCCGGCCACCTGCGGGCGATGGCGGGTCACATCCGCGACGCGGGCGTGAAGCCCGAGATCGAGGTGTTCGATCTCGGGCAGATCGAGCTGGCCCGGCACCTGATCGCCGAGGGGCATCTGGCCCGCCCGCCGCTGTTCCAGATCTGCCTCGGCATTCCCTGGGGAGCGCCGGCGACACCGGAGGCCCTGGTGGCGATGCGCGCCCGGCTGCCGGAGGACGCGGTCTGGTCGGCCTTCGGCATCGGCCGGGAGGAGTTTTCAATCCTCGCGGTCGCCGCCGGCATGGGCGGCAACGTCCGCGTCGGGCTGGAGGACAACCTGTACCTGTCCCGCGGCACCCTCGCGCCGAGCAACGCCGCGCTGGTGGAGAAGGCCGTGAGCCTGCTGGCCCATATCGACCGTGCGCCGGCCACGCCCGATCAGGCGCGGGCGATCTTCGGGCTGGCGCCGCGGGGCGGTTGAGAGTCCGGTCGCCGCCGCTCACCCGTCATCACGTGCGCAGCGAAGACGGGGTGGCGCCTCGGAGAAGCGAATGCCCGTCCGCGATCACCGAAGCGTCGTCGCGGGCGGGGAAGGCGGCCCCTGACGGAACGCCCGCATCCTCACGCGTTGCCGTATCGACCGCGATCCCCCCCGGATAGTCTGCACCCTGAGAAGAACCGAGCGGCGATCAACGCCGCCGCGTTCGGACAAACAGGGAGAGAGACATGACGGTCCGCCACCACGTCGCGCGACTGCTCGGGAGCTTGTGCGCGCTCGGCGCCGGCGCCGCCTTCGCGGCCGACCTCGTCCCGGTGAAGATCGGCGTCCTGAACGACCGCTCGGGCGTCTACTTCGATTCCACCGGCGAGGGCTCGGTGGTGGCCGCCCGCATGGCGGTCGAGGACTTCAAGCCGGAGGCGCAGGGGCTGAAGGTCGAGGTCGTCTCCGCCGACCACCAGAACAAGCCCGATGTCGGCGCCTCCGTCACCCGGCAATGGTACGACCGCGACGGCGTCGACGCGGTGTTCGACGTGCCGACCTCCTCGGTGGCGCTCGCCATCGCGCAGATCACCAAGGAGAAGAACAAGGCCTTCATCAACTCGGGCGGCGGCACCGCCGACCTCACCGGGCCGGCCTGCACGCCCAACACCGTGCACTGGACCTACGACACGGCGGCGCTCGCCAACGGCACCGGCAAGGCGATGCTCAAGCGCGGCGGCAAGACCTGGTACTTCATCACCGCCGACTACGCCTTCGGCCTCGCCCTGGAGCGCGACACCAAGGCCGTGGTGGAGAAGAACGGCGGCACGGTCGTCGGCGGCGTGCGCACGCCCTTCCCGAACCCGGACTTCTCCTCATTCCTCCTCCAGGCCCAGGCCTCGGGGGCGCAGGTGATCGGGCTCGCCGATGCCGGCCTCGACGCCGCCAACGCCATCAAGCAGGCGCACGAGTTCGGCATCCGCCAGGGCGGCCAGAAGATCGCCGCCCTGCTGATCGCCATCACCGACATCCACTCGCTGGGCCTGGAGGTGGCGCAGGGGCTGGACTTCACGGCCTCGTTCTACTGGGACCTCAACGACGGCACCCGCGCCTTCGCGGAGCGGTTCGAGAAGCGCATGCCCGGCAAGAAGCCGACCTCGTACCAGGCGGGCGTCTACGCCAGCACGCTGCACTACCTGAAGGCGGTGGCGGCCCTGCATTCGGCCAAGGACGGCGCCGCCGTGGTGGCCAAGATGAAGGAGATGCCCACCGACGACCCGCTGTTCGGCAAGGGGACGATCCGGCCGGACGGGCGCAAGATCCACCCGATGTACCTGTTCGAGGCCAAGGCGCCCTCTGAGTCGAAGGGCGCGTGGGACCTCTACAAGGTGCTGGAGACGATCCCCGCCGAGCAGGCCTTCCGCCCGATGAGCGAGGGCGGCTGCCCGATGGTGGCCGGCATGACCGCGAAGTAGGGGCCCGAGCTATCCCACCAAACCCCTCAGCCTGAGGTGCCGCGCAGCGGCCGCGAAGGAGGGCTCCAGGCATCGCGGCGGTATCGGGAGGGCTCCTTCGAGGCTTCCGCTTCGCTCCAGCACCTCAGGATGAGGGCGGGGGTCGGATGAGCGCCTCTCACGCCGCCCCGATCCGGTCGAGCGCCGCCATGGCCTCCTCCGGCAGGCTGAGCTCCGCCGCCGCGAGTTCTCGCGCAGGTGGCCGAGGGACGACGTCCCCGGGATCAGCAGGATGTTGGGCGACCGGCGCAGCAGCCACGCGAGCGCCACCTGCATCGGCGTCGCGCCGAGCCCGGCGGCCACCTCCGACAGGGTGCCCGATTGCAGCGGGCTGAACCCGCCCAGCGGGAAGAACGGCACGTAGGCGGTGCCGGAAGCCGCGAGGGCGTCGATGAAGGCGTCGTCGCCCCGGTGGGCGAGATTGTACTGGTTCTGCACGCAGACGATGTCGGCGATCCGGCGCCCGTCCGCGACCTGACGCGGCGTGGCGTTGCTCAGGCCGATCCGGCGGATCAGTCCCTGGCGCTGGAGATCGGCCAGCACGGTGAGCGGCGCCTCGACCGGGCCCTCCGCCGGCCCGTGGACGTCGAACATC
Organism: Methylobacterium sp. B1; assembly: GCF_000333255.1. Taxonomy (NCBI): domain Bacteria; kingdom Pseudomonadati; phylum Pseudomonadota; class Alphaproteobacteria; order Hyphomicrobiales; family Methylobacteriaceae; genus Methylobacterium; species Methylobacterium sp. B1. The sequence continues at coordinate 4,148 of NZ_BACT01000196.1, forward strand.
AGGCGCAGGTTGACCACGTCGAGGGCCTCGACGCCGAGGTTGCGCAGGTTGTCGTGGACCGCCTGCGTCAGCTCCGCGGCCGAGAAGGCCGGGTTCCACGAGGCGTCGGCCCCGCGATTCGCGCCGACCTTGGTGACGATCACGAGGTCGTCCGGGTAGGGGTGCAGCGCCTCGCGGATGATCTGGTTGGTGACGTGCGGCCCGTAGAAGTCGCTGGTGTCGATGTGGTCGACGCCCGCGGCGACGGCCGCGCGCAGCACCGCGATGGCGGCGGCGCGGTCCCTCGGCGGCCCGAACACGCCCGGCCCGGCGAGTTGCATGGCCCCGTAGCCGAGCCGCTTCACCCTGCGGTCGCCGAGTTGGAACGTGCCGGCCTGCGCGATGTCGGTCATGACGGATCTCCTGTTCGCGTCCCGGATGTAGACGCCAGCGATTCGACAGATAAGCGGTGACAATCGGCACGGGCTGTGCGGATCTTCGAACAATGACCCAGGATCTCACGGACCTCGCCGCCTTCGTGACCGTGGCGCGGGCCGGCGGCTTCCGCGAGGCCGCCCGCGCCGGGGGCGGGAGTGCGTCGCGCCTCAGCGAGGCGGTGCGCCGGCTGGAGACGGGGCTCGGCGTGCGCCTCCTGAACCGCACCACCCGCAGCGTCGCGCCCACCGAGGCGGGCATGCGCCTGCTGGAGCGGCTCGGCCCGGCTTTGGCCGAGGTGGAATCCGCCCTCGACGTGGTGAACGGGTTTCGCGACCGGCCGGCCGGGACGCTGCGGCTCAACGTGCCGTTGAGCGCGGCGCGCCTCGTCCTGCCGGCCCTCGTGCCGCCCTTCCTGGCGGCCTACCCGGAGATCCGCCTGGAGGTGGTCGTCGAGGACGGGTTCGTCGACGTGCTGGCGGCGGGCTGCGACGCCGGGATCCGCTACGACGAGCGGCTGGAGCAGGACATGATCGCCGTGCCGATCGGCCCGCGGCGGCAGCGCTTCGCCACCGCCGCGTCCCCGGCCTATCTCGACCGGCGCGGCCGGCCGGAGCATCCGCGCGACCTCCTCGCCCATGCCTGCCTGCTCGGCCGGTTCCCGAGCGGCGCCCTGACGGCGCCCTGGGAGTTCGAGCGCGACGGCGACATCGTCCGGGTGGACCCGTCCGGGCCGCTGATCGTGCGGGTCGCCGCCAGCGACCTCGCGGTTGAAGCCGCGGTCGCGGGAACCGGGATCGTCCACCTGTTCGAGGACTGGCTGCGCCCGCAGCTCGCGAGCGGCGCTTTGGAGCCGGTGCTGGAACCCTGGTGGCAGGTCTTCTCCGGCCCGTTCCTCTACTATCCGGGCCGGCGGCTCCTGCCGGCGCCCCTGCGCGCCTTCGTGGATTTCGTCGGCGCGGAGGCGTCGCGCGCTAGAGCGGCATCCGATCATGTTGGATCATATGCGTCGTAGCCTGCGGCGGCGAGATAGCGGCGGCATTCGGCTGGCGTGAAGCGTCTGAAGGCTCGTCGGATAGTGTCCCAGAGGTCGCTGATCGTGCGAGCAGCCTCGGCACGAAGAATGGCCTTGAGCTTGGCGAAGGCGCGTTCAATCGGGTTGAAGTCGGGGGAATAGGGCGGGAGGTAGAGCAGCCTCGCTCCCGCCGCCTCAATGCACTCGCGGATGCCGCTGACCTTGTGGGCGGGCAGGTTGTCGAGCACGACCGTGTCGCCGGACCTGAGGGCTGGGACGAGGGTTTGTTCGACATAGCCACGGAAGCGAGCGCCAGTCATCGGTCCATCGAAGAGTGCGGTGGCTGTCAGGCCGCTGGTGCGCAGACCGGCAGTGACCGTGATGGTTTTCCAGTGGCCGAACGGCACCGCGACCCGGCAGCGTTCGCCGCGCGGGGCTCGCCCATAGCGGCGGACCATCTTCGTGTTGGTGGCGGTCTCGTCGAGGAACACGAGCTTGTCCGGGTCGAGATCGAGCTGGCCGTCGAACCAGGACAGGCGCGCGGCCTTCACGTCTTCTCTCTCCTGCTCGGCGGCGTGGCCGGTGTTTTTTTGCGCGTGATGCCGTGGCGCTTGAAGAAGCGGGACAGGCTGCTGCCCCCAACCCGCAGACCCAGTTCGGCCAGACGGTCGCGCAACTCATGCAGGAACAGCTCGGGCTGCGCTTCGTAGGTCTGCCGGATCAGGTCGGCCTGTGCCTCGATGGTGTGCGAGCGTTGATCGCCGCCCATCGGCTTGGCCTGTGTCCGACCCTCCTGCACGAAGGTCCCGTGCCAGCGCACGGCGCTGGCCGGGCTGACCTCGAAGCGCCGCGCCGCCTCCCGGCGCGAAGCCCCCGCCTCGATCGCGGCTACGACACGCTCGCGCAGATCAACGGACAGGGCAGACGCCATCGGCTCTCCTCCTCGGAAAGCCGCGCATCGAATCACATCACCGCCGCGGCCGAAACCCTAAACGATTCAATTCGATCGGTGACCACTCTAGAACCGGAGGGTGAAGGTGCCCTTCACGGCCTGATCCTGGGCGCGGGCGCCGGTCTGGCCGGTGTAGGCCACGCCCAGGCTCGCGTTCGGCGCTACCGCCAGATCGAGCCCGACCTGCGCCACCAGCGCGTCCCGGTCGATCGGCACGCCCGCGCTCAGGAAGGCCGGGCCCGTGCCGAACCGCAGCAGGGCCGTCGGCACCACGTCGCCGAACGCCCGCCGGTAGCCGACCAGACCCCGCAGCGTCACCGGAAGACCGAGCCCCAGCTCCAGGCCCGTCTGCGCCCGCACCCCCACGGTCGCCGCGCCCAGATCGTATTCCCGCGCGACGCTCGCTAGCGCCGCCGCGCCCCCGGGTCTCCGCGAAGGCGTCCCGCCGGAATGCCGACATACGCCCCGCCGACGAACGGCTCGACGTAGGAGGACACCGGCGGCACCGGCACCGCGACGCCGTCCCTCGACACCAGAGCCGCCGGAGCCGGCTGGCCGAGCGCGATCCTCCAGCCGATCTCGCCGAAGCCCTGCACCGTATAGCCGCCGCCATGGCCGCTCAGCGTGTCCGACAGCCCGTACAGCACCGCCCGCCGGGTGCGCGTGTCGGTCCCGGCGTAGAGCGCTCCCAGCCGCACCGACAACGGCCCGACCTCATAGCCGCCATACAGGCCGCCGAAGCCGCTCTTGAGCGTGGCGCTCTCCGCCCGGCTCGTGCCGCCGGACCGGCCGGCGCTGTCGAGATACGCCTCCGTGTAGCCGCCGACCACGCCGACGCGCAGCCCGTTCGACACGCGGACATCCGCGCCCGCCGCGAAGCCGGCGATCTGCCGGTCGAGGTTGAACGCGTTGCCGCCGCCCTCGGCCGTGCCGAAGGCGCCGAAGCCCTGGCCCCAGAGCCCGAACACCTGCGGGTCGAGGGTCCGCACCGGCACGCCCGCCACCACCGGCTGGCGCCCCGGCAGGTCGGCCGCGTAGGCGGCCGGCAGGGTGCCGTAATCGAGGCCGGTGCCGGGGCCGCCCCAGCGCAGGCGGTCGAGCACCGCCTCGCGCACGAAGAACGCGGTCTCGTAGGCGGTGGACACGGTGCCGGCGTGGATGTCGCCGGCCAGCGCCCGGAAGCCGGCATCGGCCTCGGTGGTGGTGAAGGCGACCGCCGCGTCGAAGAGCCGGCCCGGGCCGGCCGCCTGGACGGCGTTGGCCGCCGCCATGCCGTTGCGGCTGGTGGCTGACGCGGCGAACGGCACGTCGTTGCGGGTGAGGGTCAGGTCGACTGCGTCGGTCCGGTAGCGCAGGCCCGGGCTGAGGAAGGCGAGGTTCGCGGTCACGCCGGCGAACTGGCCCGAGACGCCGCCGGCGGCGGAGAGGATCGTGTAGGTGGTACGCGGGTTGTAGGCGCCCGAGGCGGCCAGCACCTGGACGGTGCCGCCCGACAGGGTGGCGCTGCCGGTGGCGGCGATGCGGTCGGCCTGTCCGGCGGCGTTGGCCTCGACCCGGTAGGTCGAGCCGGCCGCGAAGGCGGCATTGCCGGCGACGGTGAGCGTGCCGATGGAGTTGCCGGGAGACACCGTACCCCCCGAGAGCGCGCCGATCCCGCCCACCGTGCCGGAGCCGCCGAGCTCCGCCCCCGGCAGCACCGACACGACCGAGTTGGCGAGGGAGCCGTTCACCGCGAGCCGCCCGGCCTGAACCGTGGTGGCGCCGCTCAGCGTGCTGAGGCCGGTGAGCGTGAGGGTGCCTGAATTGGTCTTGGTCAGGGTCCCGGAGCCCGAGATGGCGTTGGCCAGCGTCCCGTCGACGGATTGATCGACCACGAGGGCCGCGTTGTCGACGATCGCGCCCGTGCCGAAGGCACCCGCATGGCCGACCAGCGTCCCACCGCCGATCGTCGTGCCGCCCGCGTAGGTGTTGGCGCCGGCCAGCACCAGGGTGCCGCTGCCGAGCTTCTCGAGGCTGCCCGCGCCGCCGATATCGTTGCGCCACACATCGTAGGCCGAGAAGCCGCCCTTGGCCGCATCCAGGGTGACGCTGACGGGACCGTTGAAGGCCCCGTAGCCGTCGGCGGCGGCGAACAGGTTGATGCGGTCGTAGCCCAGGCCGTTGTCGAGGAACCCGCCGGAGGGAAGCTCGGTGGTGGCGATCACGTCGCGGCGCTGCGCCGCCGTGAGGTAGGGGAAGCGCGTCGCGAGCAGCGCCTCGGCGCCCGTCGGGACCACCGGCGGCAGATTGGTGGGTCCGACCGAGGGGAGACCGTAGGTGAGGCGCGCCGTGTAGGCGGCCTTGTTGCGCGCGTAATCGGAGAAGCGGTCGGTGGCGGGATCGACCGCGGCGTGGGCGCACCGTTCCACCGGCCCGCCGCAGGCCTGGCTCAGGTAGCTCTGGGCCTGCGCGACGGCGTCCGCCAGCAGGGTCGCGTTGGCCGGGTCGTTGAGCGCCCGGATGGCGAAGTAGGTCGCCAGCACGCGGCCGCCGATCACGTCGGTGGGCGAGTGCATCCCCGCCTCGATGCGGTTGTCACCGAGCTCGCTGGCGCGGGTGAGCAGTTCCTGGAACCGCTGCGGGACCGCGTAGGCCAGGGCGAGGGCCGAGAGGTAGGCGGCGTTGGTGTGGCCGCTCGGGAAGCCGCCATCCGTCGCGGGCGTCGGGCTCTTCTCCGGCACGAGGGAGGGCGGCACGACGAAGCCGAGGCTCTCGCCGTTCAGGCTCTGCCGCCACGGGCGCGGGTAGCTGTAGGCGTCCTTGGCCGGGCTGGTGGAGGCGTTGGTCCGGAACACGTTGACCAGCTGCACGACCTTCCCGAGGGGCGACGTCGTCACGCCGGCGCCGGTGCCCTGGTCGACATACCGGACGCGGGACGTGGTCGCGTCGAAGGCCGGGATCGTGGTGGTCGCCCCGGACCCCGCCAGATAGGCCTGGGTCAGCGGGCCGAGGCCGTCGATGACGCTGTAGCTCTGGTTGCGGCGGTCGTCGTAATAGGCGGCAATCTCCTGCGCGAGAGTCCGCTCCCGCGCCCGCTCGGCGACGATCTGGATGTTGCGCAGCAGGAGGGGCGCCCCGAGGGCCGTGGGCGATCCGGTGTCGTAGGTCCGTCCGGGGATCCAGATCCGCCCGAAGCCCGACAGGATGTCGACGCCGTTGCCCGCACCGGGCGTCTGTGCCTGGGCGCCCGAACCGAGCATCGCGACCGCCAGAGCGGCGATTGAGACCCCATATCCCCGTTTCATGATGCGCTCCCCGACACCGCCCCGTCCGGCCGGTCGCGCGCCCCATATCCAAGATTATCGGTGGAAAATCGTCATATTTCGTTCAAAATCTGACGTCTTCTTGATTCGTATCTTCGGAGCAACACTCTGTAAATCGGCTTATTTTTGGAACCTGCACGAATATTACCGGATTTAGTCTATCGCAATATCTGTCAAGAACTGGTTTTTGGTCTTCGATTGCCGCGTACGTGCGGCCGCACCTGAATAGCCGCGCCCGAGGTCGGACGCGGTTGCAGGGGTCGGGGCCAGGCGGGGCAGGGGAGGCGGCCCGGATTGCGCCCGGGCGGATCCGGTGCCGAAGCGACCCGGCGGGATTCCGTGCGAATCGCCCGGCGGCGCGTGCGGATGCCGCCGGGACCGGCGGCCGGGCCTACTTCGGCAGTTCGAACACCGTGAGCTGCCCGCCCGGCGCCGTGTATTGCGACAGGGCCGCGTAGCCGCCGACCGCCCCCGAACCGTCGGCGGGATCGGTGAGCCCGGCCGCCAGACCGATCCCGGCCCAGCCGCCGACCCCGGAGAGCACCGCCACGTACTGCTTCCCGTCGTGCAGGTAGGTGGTGACGTTGCCGACGATGCCGGACGGCGTCTTGAACCGGTAGAGCTCGTGCCCGTCCCGGGCATCGACCGCCTTCAGGTAGCCCTCCAGCGTGCCGTAGAAGACCACGTTGCCGGCGGTGGCCAGCGCCCCCGACCAGACCGAGAAGGCTTCCGGGATCGTCCAGGCGATCCGGCCCTTGGCGCCGTCCCAGGCGATGAACGCCCCGGTCCGGTCCGAGCCCTCCGGCGGGTGCAGGGTGAGCGTCGCGCCGACATAGGGCTGGCCGGGCGTGTAGGTGACCCGGAACGCCTCGTAATCCATGCACATGTGGTTGGTCGGCACGTAGAACAGCCGGGTCAGGGGCGAGTAGGCCGCGGGCTGCTGGTTCTTGGCGCCCAGCGCCCCGGGGCAGATGTTCTTGGTCACCTCCTCCTCGTCGGCCTCCCCGGGCGCATAGCGCTTGTCGACCACCGGCCGGCCGTAATCGGGGGCGGCGGGGTCCATCACGATCCGGCTGGCCCAGTTGACCGTGGGATCGAACTTCTCCGCCACCAGCACTTCGCCCGTGGCGCGGTCGAGCGTGTAGCCGAAGCCGTTCCGGTCGAAATGGGTCAGCACCTTGCGCGACCGCCCGGCGATCACCTGCTCGGTGAGGATCATCTCGTTGACGCCGTCATAGTCCCACTGGTCGTGGGGGGTCATCTGGTAGACCCAGCGGGCCATGCCCGTGTCGGCGTCGCGGGCGATGATCGCCATGGACCAGCGGTTGTCGCCGGGGCGCTGGGACGGGTTCCAGGTCGCGGGGTTGCCGGTGCCGTAATAGACGAGGTTCAGGTCGGGATCGTAGGAGAACCAGCCCCAGCTGCAGGCGCCGCCGGTCCGCCATTGGTCGCCCTCCCAGCTCGTCAGCGAGGAATCCTTGCCGATCGGGCGCCCGAGTTCGGTCGTCGTCTCCGGATCGACCAGCATGTCGGCATCGGGCCCGGTGGCGTAGGCGCGCCAGAGGCGCCGGCCCGTCGCCTGATCGTAGGCGGTGACGTGGCAGCGCGCCCCGTACTCGCCCCCCGCGAGCCCGACGATGAGCTTGCCGTGGACCGGCAGGACCGTGGCGGTGTTGGTCTCGCCCCGGCCCGGATCGCCGTTCTTCACCGACCACAGCACCCGGCCGGTCTCGGGGTCGAGGGCGACCACGGTGGTGTCGGCCAGCTGCAGGAACAGCCGCCCGTCCGCGTAGGCCAGCCCGCGGGAGACCGTGTCGCAGCACATGACGGCGATGACGCCGGCCTCCTGCCGGGGGGCGTAGCGCCACAGGATTCGGCCGTCATGGTCGAGGTCGAGGGCGTAGACCACGTTGGGGAAGGGCGTGTGCACGATCATCACGTGCCCGACCACGATCGGCGCGCCCTCGTGGCCGCGCAGGACGCCGGTGGAGAAGGTCCAGGCGACCTTCAGGCGCCCGACATTGCCGGCGTCGATCTGGGCGAGATCCGAATAGCGGGTGTTGGCGTAGTCCAGGGTCTGGAGGACCGGCGCGGGTCCGGCCGAGGCCGCGCCGGCGAGGCCGGCGAGCGGCAGGGCCGCGAGGAGGGAAGCGCGCATCCTGAAAATCCTCCCGCCGCGCGGTCGCCGGCGCACCGGATCCCGCCCGGACCGCCTCACATCCGCTGCTGGACGATGGTCTCGGCCTGGGGATCCGGCTCGTGGCCGGCCGTGCGGAGCATCGGCACCACCTCGGCCGCCTCGCGGGCGACGAGGTAGCTCAGGTCGAGGCCCTCGCGGATGAAGCCGTGGCCGCGCATGTGCTCGAACAGGGCGAGCAGCGGCGCCCAGAACTCCGCCACCGAGACCAGCACCACCGGCTTCCGGTGCCGCCCGAGCTGCGCCCAGGTCAGCTGCTCGACCAGCTCTTCCAGGGTGCCGATGCCGCCCGGCAGGGTCACGAAGGCATCCGAGTGCTCGAACATCAGGCGCTTGCGGGTGTGCATGTCGGGCACCACCACGGTCTCCTGGACGTCCGCCAGCATGTGCTCCCGCGCCTGGAGGAAATCCGGGATGATGCCGGTGACGTGGCCGCCGGCGGCGAGCGCCGCCCGGGCGACCGTTCCCATCAGGCCGACATCGCCGCCGCCGTAGACGAGGCGCATCCCCGCCTGCGCGAGCGCGGTCCCGAGGACCTCCGCGGCCTCGCGGAAGGCCGGGTCGCGGCCGAAGCCGGAGCCGCAATAGACACAGACTGTCCTCACCGGGGCCATCCGGCGCCCTCCTCGCGCGTCCGTTGCGAGCCGTCCAGAACACGCCCCGCGCCCGGCACTCCACGCGCCAAACTGCTGAATTCGCGGGGGATTCGCCCGCCTGGACGGCGGGACGGCTTGGTGTCAGGACCATGTACGGTATTATGGGCGGCGCCGTCGACGGTTTTCGCGCGGGGCGGCCCGACGGGCGGCGGCAGGATCAGGGGAGGCCTTCGTGGCGATGTCGAGACAGGTGCGGCGCAGTCTCGCCCTGGCGCTCGCCGGCCTTCTCGGCGGACTGGGACTCGTGCTGGCGCTGTTCGGCGGCGATTCCCTGCGGCGGCTCACCGGCCGTCCCGGTCCGGACGCCCCCGCGCCGAGCGCCAGCCTGCGCGGCCTGACCGATCCGGGCGCCGTGGCCGGTCGCCCCGACCCGACCATCGACTTTCGCGACGACAAGCCGGGCCGGGCGAGCCCGGCGCCGGGGGCGGGCAACATGGCCGCCCGCCCGCAGGATCCCCGCGCCGCTGCACCCGGAGCGCCGCAGGCCGGCCCAAGCCCGGATGCGCGCCTGCCGGACGCCGCCGAGGCGCCGCGCTTCGACATCGTCCGGGTCGAGCCGAACGGCGACGCCGTGGTGGCCGGCCGCGGTGCGCCGGATGCCGGGATCGAGATGCTGGTCGACGGCAGGCCGGTGGCTCGGGCCAAGGCCGACGCCAACGGCCAGTTCGCGATCGTGCCGCCGGCCCTGCCGGCGGGGGCCAGCACCCTCCGCCTGCGCATGACCGGCAAGGACGGGCGCGCGACCGAGTCGCAGCAGAGCGTCGCGGTGGATGTCGCCCCCGGCCGGGATCGCCAGCCCCTGGTGGCCCTGACCGCCCCGGACGCCGCGACCGTGGTGCTGTCGCAGCCCGGCGCCCCCGGCGCGACGGCCGACGCCAAGGCGGGAGGCAAGGCGGATGGCAGGGCCGGATCCAAGCCCAGCTCTCAGCCCGGCTCTCAGCCCAGCACCGAGCCCGGCTCCAGGCCCGCCGACCCTGCGCAGGCCGCGCGGCCGGCCGGGAGCGGCGAGACCCGCGAGGCCGCGGCGCCCGGGTCGGCGCCGACCCGGATCGTCAGCGTGGACGTGCAGGGGAACGGCCGCCTGTTCGTGACGGCCACCGGTACGCCGGGAGCCAGGATCCAGCTCTACCTCAACGACACGCTGATCGCCCCCGGCAGCATCGGGCCGGACGGCCGGGCGACCTTCACCATCGGGCGCGGTCTCAAGTCCGGCCAGTACCAAGTGCGGATCGATGAGGTCGACCCGGCCACCGGCAAGGTCGCCAGCCGCGCGGCGGTGCCCCTGTCGGTGCCCGAGCCGGCGCAGCTCGCCGCCCGGGACCCCGCCGAGCCCGCGCCCTCGGCCGCCCAGGACGGGGCGCGGGCCCCGGACGCGCGGGCCGGCGACGCCCGCGACGGGGCCGATCGGGACCGGCCGGCCGCGGCCTCGCCACCGGCCACCGGATCGAGCCCCCTGGTGGCCGACATGGCGGGGCCGAACCGGGCCGGGACGGTGTTCGTGCCGGAGATCAGCACGGCCCGGATCACCCGCGGCGACAATCTGTGGCGCATCAGCCAGCGCACCTATGGCCGGGGCGAGCGCTACACGGTGATCTACGACGCCAACCAGAACCAGATCCGCGATCCGGACCTGATCTATCCGGGCCAGATCTTCGTGCTCCCCGCCGACAAGCGCGGCTGAGCGGCTTCGGGGCCTGCCCGACCGCCCTCAGGGCTGCCGGGGCGGCCTGAAACGCCGGAGATCCAGACCACGACCTCGTCCTGGGGTGCCCGCACGCGCGGGCCTCGCAGGAGGGCTCCGGAATCCCTATCGCCAATCAGGGCGAGGCCCAGGGACGGGACGGGTCCCCGCGCGCAAGGCGCCCGGACCGCCTCCGGTCGATGCCGCCGAACCGTCGTCACGCCGGCCGCCGTGACCGCGGCGGCACAGCCCGGGCAGAGCCGGGTAACGACGGGCACCGGCGCCGTCCCCAGACCCGCCTCACTCCACGACCTGATCGTCGCCCGCAAACGCCAGGCGGCGCAGGCTGCGCAGCGCCCCGTCGAGGTCCGCGCGGGACGGGGAGGCCAGGGCGAGGCGCACCGCGTTCGGCGCGTGGCCGGGATGGACCGCGAAGGCCGAGGCCGGGAGGAGGGCGATGCCCTGGCGCAGGGCCGCGGCCGCGTAGGCCTCGGCCCGCCACGTCTCGGGCAGTTCCAGCCAGAGGTGGTAGGCTTGCGGATCGCCGACCACCCGGAGGTCGGCGAGCGCGGCCCGGGCCAGAGCCTGCCGGGCCGCCGCATCGTGGCGCTTGGCCTCGGCCAGCGCCGCCGCCGAGCCCCCGGCCATCCAGTGCATGCCGGCCGCGAGCGACAGGCCGAGCACCGTCCAGGCCCCCTGGCGGACGGAGGCGGCGAGCCGGTCGGTCAGGGCAGGCGGCGCGGCGATCAGGCCGACCGTCAGGGCCGGCATCACCCGCTTCGACAGGCTGTCCACGAAGATCACCCGGTGCGGTACGAGGCCGGCCAACGGCGGCGCCTCGGCCAGGAAACTGTAGACCGCGTCCTCGATGGCGATGAGCCCGGTGCGATCCAGGACCTCCGCCAGGGCGGCCCGCCGCGCCGGCCCCATCGTGGCGCCGAGGGGATTGTGCAGGGTCGGCTGGAGATAGACCCCGCTCAGCGGGGTCGCCCGGTGGGCCTGGAGCAGCGCCTCGGGACAGACTCCCTCGGCATCCATCGCCAGCGGGATCAGCGTGATCCCGAGCCGCGCCGCGATGCCCTTCACCCCCGGATAGGTCAGGGGCTCGCAGCCGATCCGCTCGCCGGGCGCCGCCAGGGCCGCCAGGGCGGCGGCGAGCGCCTGCCGGCCGTTGCCGGTGAACAGGATATCGGCGGGATCGGGGGCGTAGCCCTCCCGGGCCAGGAACCCGGCGGCGACGGCCTGCGCCCGCGGCGTGCCCGCGGGACCGTACTGGCTGAAGCCGATCTCGGCGCCACTGCGGGCCAGCGCCGCCAGGGTCTCGGACAGGACCGCCTCCTGCTCCGGCAGGCGCGAATGGGTCCGCTGCAGGTCGAGGGCCGCCGCGGGCGGCTCCGGCCGGAGCAGGCCGGCCTGCCCCGGATCGCTGCGGACATAGGTGCCCCGCCCGACCTCGCCGGTCACCAGCCCCCGGCGGGCCAGTTCCGCGTAGACCCGGCTCGCCGTCGAGACCGCGATGCCCCGGGCGTAGGCGAAGTCCCGCTGCGGCGGCAGCCGCGCCCCGGGGCGCAGCCGGCCCGCCGCAATGTCGGCGGCGATCGCGTCGGCGACGGAGCGGTAATCCGCGGCGCGCATCATTGCTCCGAGATCAATGTTTCGATTGATCCGAGATGTGTATCGGATCAATGCTCCGCCAGCAATCCCGGCCGGACTGCACATCCCCGCCACCGGATCGACCGCGATGCCCGCCGTCACATTGTCTTCGTCACCCGCCCTTCGCCGCCCCGCCGCGCGCCCGTCCCTGCTCCGGACGTGGCTGAATCGGATCCGCACCCGGCGCGCCCTCGCGGCGCTCCACCCCAATCAGG
>NZ_BACT01000195.1:0-10645 GCF_000333255.1 Methylobacterium sp. B1
GCCCCAGAAAACGTTAACCGAATGGTTACCGCGCCCGTCGCTCACCGCGTCCACCATCCTGCCGCACGGGAGGGGTCCGGCGCGATCCCCACCCGGCGAATCAGGGGGTGAATTGTGTGGATCAGATCCGCAATCCCCGACGAATCCGGATGCCGGGAGCCCGAGCATGCAGGCCATCGACCCCGCGGAACTGGACGCCCAGACCGGTGGCGACGCCGAGCTGGCCCGTGAGGTCCTGGATCTGTTCGCCGGCCAGTGCCGGTCGATCCTGCCGCGCCTCGCCGACCCGGCCGTGCCGCGGGACGCGCGCGCCGACCTCGCCCATACCCTGAAGGGCTCGGCCGCCGGCGTCGGGGCCGTGCGCGTGCGGGCCCTGGCGGATGCCGCGGAGGCGCGCCTGCGGGACGGCACCGGGCCCGTGCCGGTCGACGACCTCGCGGACGCGGTCGCGCAGGCGCTGGCGGAGATCGCGGAGGCCCGGGCCTGACGGGGTCGCCGCAATGCGGCGATCGATCCGGGACCGGTGTCTAATGCCGCGCTTGCATTCCGCGTTTCCAGCCGCCAAGCAGGCACGCCGCCCGTCGGACAGAGTGCGCTCGACGCGAGCCCGGAGCCCCCAGCATGCCCAAGATCACCTACGTCGACCACGCCGGGACGGAGCGGACCGTCGAAGGCAGCGTCGGCGCGACCGTGATGGAGACGGCTCTGCGCAACAACGTGCCGGGCATCGACGCGGAGTGCGGCGGCGCCTGCGCCTGCGCCACCTGCCACGTCTACGTCGCCGACGCGTGGATCGAGGTGGTCGGCAAGGCCCAGGACATGGAGCAGGACATGCTCGACTTCGCCAGCGACGTCCGCGAGAATTCCCGCCTGTCCTGCCAGATCAAGATCACCCCGGCGCTCGACGGACTCGTGGTGACGACGCCGTCCCAGCAGGGCTGACAGGCCCTCCGATCGCGGAGCGGCCGGGCCACGATGTCGCGGAGCGTCCCGATCCCCGCACCCTCATCCTGAGGCGCCGGAGCGCAGCGGAGGCCTCGCAGGAGCCCTCCAGTCAGCGCCGCGATCCCTCGCGCCCGCCTTCGAGGCCCGCAGACGCGGGCACCTCAGGATGAGGCCGCGGATCGGCGCGACGAAGCCGAGGCATACCGAGCCTCACCGCACCAGCGCCCGGGCCGCCGCGTCGAGCCCGTCCAGGGTGAGGGGGAACATCCGGCCGGCGATCAGCCGCTGCATCATGCCGATCGACTGGGTGTAGCCCCAGTGCGTCTCGGGCACCGGGTTCAGCCACGCCGCCTTTGGGAAATGGTCGAGGAGCCGCTGCATCCAGACGGCGCCGGCCTCCGCGTTCCAGTGCTCCACCGAGCCGCCCGGCGTCGCGATCTCGTAGGGGCTCATCGAGGCGTCGCCCACGAAGACGAGCCGGTAGTCGCTGCCATAGGTGCGGATCACGTCGAGCAGCGGCGTCTGCGCCTCGTGCCGCCGCCGGTTCTCGGTCCAGACCGCCTCGTAGGGGCAGTTGTGGAAGTAGTAATGCGCGAGGTGCTTGAACTCCGAGCGCGCCGCCGAGAACAGCGCCTCCGCCTGCTCGATGTGCCAGTCCATCGAGCCGCCGACATCGAGGAACAGCAGCACCTTCACGGCATTGCGCCGCTCCGGCCGCAGCTTCACGTCGATATAGCCCTGGCGGGCGCTCGCCCGGATCGTACCGTCGAGGTCGAGTTCCTCGGCCGCCCCCGTCCGGGCGAAGCGGCGCAGGCGCCGGAGGGCGAGGCGTAGGTTGCGCGCGCCGATCTCGCGGTCGTCGTCGAGATCCTTGAATTCCCGCTTGTCCCAGACCTTCACCGCCCGGAAGTTGCGGTTCCCGTCCTGGCCGATCCGGATCCCCTCGGGGTTGTAGCCGTAGGCGCCGAAGGGCGACGTCCCGCCGGTGCCGATCCATTTCGAGCCGCCCTGGTGGCGCCCCTTCTGCTCGGCGAGCCGCTGCTTCAGGGTCTCGAACAGCGTGTCCCAGCCAAGCGCCTTCAACTCCGCCTTCTCGGCCTCGGTCAGGTACTTCTCGGTGAGCTTGCGCAGCCACTCCTCGGGGATCGCCGCGGGCTCGACCGCCTCGCCGAGGGTCTGAAGCCCCTTGAACACCGTGCCGAACACCCTGTCGAACCGGTCGAGATGCGCCTCGTCCTTCACGAGCGCCGTCCGCGACAGGAAGTAGAACGCCTCGACATCGTGCCCGGCGAGGCCCCGGTCCAGGGCGCCGAGCAGGATGAGGTACTCCTTCAGGGAGACGGGGACCTTGGCGTCCCGGAGGGCCGTGAAGAACTGCAGCAGCATCCCGGGAGAACGCGCCAGCCGGGCGCCCGGGTCAAGCCCGCGCGAATCGGCCAAGGCCGCGCCGGGCGGCGCAGGACTTTCTGGGCCGGATTTCGAGTCTTCGGCGATGGTCGACAAGATTCATCGTCGTCGACGCGGCCGGATCTCGGGCCGAAGCGAGTCTCTCCGGGCCGATGGGACTCATAACCTGGGTATAAGTTGTCGAATCTGTTGATATGTGCCCGGACAAGCCTCGCCCGGTCACTCAATCGGTCATGGGAATCGCTCAACTCGGGGCATCGAGTGTGTGCGGACGCGGCGACGCGGTCCGGACCGGACTGGCGAGGAGACCTGCGATGGCGGTCATCCTGCGGAATCTGACGGAATTCAAGCGGTTTCTCGGGAAGCCGGGGGCGACGATTCAGCTGGTGCGTAACACCTTCATGGATCGCCAGCCGGAGGCGACCCGGGACGCGTATCGCGACAAGGGCATGTATGCCCCTCGGGCGGTGCAGGCCCTGTCGCGCAAGGCGGCGGTCTTCACCCTGCGCGGCTATCCCGGCACGGTCTGGCTCTACTGGGACAAGGGCGCCCGCGGCTGGCGCTTCTCCGGCGACACCGTGACGGTGCCCCTGGTCACCGGCCTCGGGCCGGCCGACGAGCTGGTCTACCGGTGCAGCTTCGCCGACGGGTTCGAGCCGGCGCCGCGCAGCCGCGTGACGCGGCGGCCCAAGCACGAGGACGCGCAGCCCGCCCTGATCTGACGGCATCGGCGGCTTGCGCGCACCGGCCCGCTTCAGGCCATGCCGGCCGCCGCGGCGGCGCGTGCCGCCCGCGTGAGTCCGGACGCGACCTTGTACTCCGTCGGCGTCTGCCCGAAGCGCTCCTTGAAGCGGCGGGAGAAGTGCGCCTGGCTGGCGAACCCGCATTGATACGCGATCAGGCCGACCGGCACGACGCCGTTGACCGGATCGGCCAGCTTCGCGTGCGCCAATTGCAGACGGCGCTCCCACATCCAGTCCATCAGTGCGATGTTCTCCGCGCTGGCCACCTCCTGAAGCCGGCGGACCGAGATATTGAGCGCGGCCGCGACATCGTTGATCGACAGGCCCTCGACGCCGATATGGTCGATGATGAAAGCCCGCGCCCGGCTCAGGATCGCGGCGCCGCCCAGGGACCGGGGCGCGTCGGACTCCACTTTCTCCGCAAAGCCGGCCGCGATGAGTTGGACGGCAATCGCAGCCACGCGCGCCTGGCAGGCCGGATCGAGGGTTGCGCCGTGCTTGATCAGCGCGGACAGGTACGAGACGATGATAGGAAAGCTGGTCTGCGTCGCGTCGATCGACAATCCCGTCAGGCACCGGGGCGGCCCCATCGCCAGCTCCAGCACGGCCCGCGGGATGAAGACATTGATGATATCCAAGCCTTCAGGATGGGCACCCAGGAAGGGCTGAGTGTTGTCCAGGAGCGAGATCCCGCCGGTACTGGATCGATGGTATTGACCGTGATCCAGATTGAAGGTCCGCTCCGACGCCAGGATGACGAGATAGAAATCGTTATCCGACGATCGGATGTGAGACCGCGTCCGGACCATGGCGTGGGGCGATCCGACGTAGTGCGCGATCGTGAGGCTGTCGACGGTCAGAGTGTTCAACGCGGCGCGAAAGTTCTTTCGCTCCAGATCGACAAACTCGAAACTACCGAACATGGTTCGGCATGCCTCAATCCAGTAATCGAAACGCGCCTGGAGCGGCACCGCGTCCGTATTCATCCGCACGGTCGCGTATTCTGATATGTCCCGATCACCGCCGACCCGCGGAAATCGGCCGTCCCCCTCATACATCGCGACCTCGCTCGACGCCGCACGCACGGATCGGCGGGAAGACCCGGATCGCGAGCCGGTCTTGCGCCGCCGGTTGAACGTTACGTGACGCGCAGAACATCAGGAGACCGCTTTTAGCCATCACGGGCTTCACCTCGCATCAGACGCGCACCGGTCGAATGCCGCAATCCTACATGGCGAAATCTTGAGCCAATCTCACCTGCAATCGCACCGCGCCTTCAGAGGCACCTGCGGGCGAAGACCAAAGTCGCAGGGGTCGGATCGATTTCAGGCAAACAAAGAACTACTTAGGCAAATATTCCATAATATCACATTTGAACATGCGACCCCTAGCAGCACGCACTACAGACTTCACGCGAAAAAAATTTGGCGCCGCTTTCTGTTCGAATCAATCACATCGAAAGATTTCGACGTCTCCTGCGCCTGCCGGCCGCCGCCGCAGCACGACTTGGCTGAAGCTGGGAAGCGGCCGGGGTTGGACGCGGCAGGACCCGCAACCGGGCCTGGGACAGCCAGGCAGTCGTGATCCTGCCCTTGGTCGGGCGGCGGAATCGGCACGCTCTCCGGTTCCGCAGACGGACAGCGGACGCGCTACCGCGGCGGCGCCCCGCTGGTTCGGCAGGGCTGCGGCTCACGCCTCCTGTCACGCCTCCTGGCCGGCCGCCTCCTGGCGCTCGGGCTCGCGCTTGGCCGGCGGCTTGCCCAGAGCCTTGCCCACCGTGCGGCGGGCACGGAAGATCGGCTTCGCCTCGTTCTCGCGCTTCTTCAGCAGGGTCCGGTACTCGTCGCGCCGCTCGTGGATCGACGCGATGACGAGCCCCATCGGGACGCCGACATCGACCAGCACGGCCTCCGAGAGCTGCAGGGAGGCCTCGATCGTCTCCGGCACCGCGTCGTCGACGCCGAGTTCGTAGAGGGACGACGCGTGACGGGCGTCGCGGGCACGGGCCACGATGGTCAGGTCCGGCCGCTCGGCCCGGGCCGCCACCACCGCCGCCTCGACGGCGCGCGGGTTGTCCAGGGTGACGACCAGGGCCCGGGCCGTGGCGATGTCGCAGCGGCGCAGCATCTCGGTGCTGCCGCTGTCGCCGAAATAGACCGGCGCCCCGGCGCGGCGCTGCTCGGCCACCCGCGCGGCGTCGGAATCGAGGGCGAGGTACGGGATCTGGTGCCGCTCCAGCATCTCGCCGACCTGCCGGCCGACGCGGCCGAAGCCCGCGACGATCACCCGGTTGTCCACCCGCTCCGGCACCGGCTCGGCCTTGGCGGCGGCCTGGGCGCTGGCCGTCGCCCGCATCTTGAGCCGGCGGCCGACGGCGGCGAGCGCCGGGATCATGATCATGGTGACGGTGGTCACCACGAGGGCGGCCGCGCCGACCTCCTCCGGCACGAGCCCGGTGGCCATGGCGCCGCCGATCAGCACGTAGGCGAACTCGCCGCCCGGCCCGAGCAGCAGCGCCGTCTCCAGCGCCACCGGCCGGGGGATCTTCAGGACCGGAGCCGCCATCATCACCACGGCGGCCTTGATCAGGACCAGCGCCAGGGACAGTCCGAGGATCGCGCCGGGGCTCGCCATGAGCTGGGCCGGGTCCAGGTTCATGCCCACCGAGACGAAGAACACGCCGAGCAGGAGGCCCTTGAACGGGTCGATCGTCGCCTCGATCGCCCGGCGGTACTCGGTCTCGGCCAGCAGAAGGCCGGCCACGAAGGCGCCGAGCGTCATCGACAGGCCGCTCGCCGCCGCGGTGAGCGCCGTGCCGACGATGACCAGCAGGCAGGCGGCCATGAACAGCTCGGTGGAGCGCGTGCGCGCCACCAGCTGGAACAGCGGGCGCAGGGCGAGGCGGCCCGCCACCACGATCAGGACCAGCGCGATCGCCGCCTGCCCGAGCGCCATGGCCAGCGCCCAGCCCTTGTCGCCGCCGTCGTCGCGGCCGAGCACCGCGATGGCAAACAGGACCGGCGCCACCGCCAGATCCTGGAACAGCAGGACCGCGAAGCTGGTGCGGCCGGTGGGCGCGTTCAGCCGCTTCTGCTCGGCCAGCACCGGCAGCACCACGGCGGTGGAGGACAGGGCGAGGCCGATGCCGACGATCGCCGCGCCGGTGAGCGGCACGCCGAGCCCGTACAGGATCGCCCCGAGGATCAGCGCGGAGCAGCCCACCTGCAGGGAGCCGAGGCCGAAGACCAGCCGGCGCAGCACCCGCAGGCGCTCCCAGGACAGCTCGATCCCGATCATGAACATCAGGAAGATCACCCCGAATTCGGCGAGGTGCGCGATCTCGGCCCGGTTGCCGATGGTGAAGAGGTGAACGGAGGGATAGGTGTCGGCCAGCCGGCCGAGGCCGAAGGGTCCGAGCAGGGCGCCGGCGCCGATGAAGCCGAGCACCGGCGAGATCCGCAGGCGGTGGAACAGCGGCACCACGATGCCCGCTGTGACGAGGAACAGGATCGCTTCCTTGTAGGAGCCGGCATGGACCTCTGGCATCGGCGGCGGATCGAACCTCGTCTCTCGGGGCTGCGGGGGGACGCCGATCACGGCTTCGCGATCATGGGTCGTCGCTGTGCTGCGGGCAACCGCTTTCAGGCCGGGAACAGGCCGGCGCAGGTGCGCTCCGACACAAGCCGGATACATCGATCGGGTGAGACATTTCCGCCACCGGGGCGATGCTGCGGGCGATCACCCGGTGGATGTGTACGGCGGGTGTGTGCAACGCGGCTCAAAATCGGCACAATGGGCGCATACACGCCTGAGTTAACCGGGGGTTAAGCTCGGCCGGGCCCTGCCCGGAACTGGACCGGATGGATGCGACGAGGCCGATGATCTCCATCAAATCGATATTCTCCGGTCCGACAGCGCCCCCCAGCCGCGATCGCGAGCGCGAGAAGCGCGAGTGGAAGCTCGAGTCGGACCGCTGGCGCCACCAGCGCCACGTCGAGAAGGGCTACCGCATCAAGTGGGGCTACGTGGCAATCGCGTACCTCGTCGAGTTCATGGTGATCGGCGCCTCGCTCTGGGGCGCGTGGCTGTTCGCCGGCGTCTACAGCGACGGCGACTGGCACGCCTTCTACTTCATGCTGCTGGCGCCCCTGGTCTACGCCGCGGTGGAGCTGTGCCGGGTGCCGCTGGGCATCCTGGCGCGCACCCAGCGCTCGCATTTCGTGCGCGGGCTGGCGGTGCTGGGCATCATCTTCGCGGCGGGCGTGACCACCAAGTCGGTATCGCAGCTCGGCGAGATGATGTTCCATCCCCGCCTGATGGAGGCGGCCCGGACCAAGACGGCCCTGAAGGACGCCCAGGCCGACCGTGCGACGATCGGCGACCGCATCAAGGCGGCGGACGAACGCGTGGCCCAGTACACGGCCGAGCTCGACCAGATCGAGAAGCGTTCCGCCGACAACGCCCAGCAGCTCGCCGGCCTGCCGGCCCAGCGCTGCGAGCGCGTCTTCGGCACCAACAGCAAGGGCCGGAAGTACCAGAACCTGAAATGCGTGGCCGACCCCCGCGTCGCGGCCCTGTCGCAGGGCGTCGCCAAGGCGTCGGCCGACCGCGCCGGGATGATCAAGGACCTGGAGGAGGCCCGCAAGGCGCGCGCCGCCCTCGATCCGGGCGCCGCCGACCGCCGCGTAGCCGATGCCGAGCAGGGCTACCGGAACGCGGTCAACCGCTCGCAGCTCCACTCGTTCACCGCCATGGTCTACGGCGTCGATCCGATCGACGTGACCGAGAGCCAGGTCCACGCCTTCCTGCGGATCTTCGTGTTCCTGCCCGCGGTCTGCGCCGCCTTCGCGTCGACGATCCTGGCCCTCTGCGCGGTCTCGACCCGCCGGACCTTCATGGACGAGGACGACCTCGGCGCCGCCGTGAACCCGGAAGCGGCGCCGTACATGCTCGACGCGATCGCCGACGCCCTGCGTTCGAACCCTGAGCCGATCCTGCCGCGGGCCGCCAACGCCTCGGGGGCGGTGATCCCGATGAACCGCCCGGCGCAAGGCCAGCAGGCGCTGCCCAACCAGGCCCATCCGGGCCAGACCCTCCCTGCCGCTGGAGCCGGCGCATGAACTACGTCGCGAGCGGGACCCCCGAGAATATCGCCCTCGCCCAGCAGGTGAATTCCCGCCTGCGGGCGGATTCGAGCTACGTCGCCGCCCGGGCCTTCCTGTTCCGGGCGCTGGGTTTCGGCGCCTTCGCGTGCCTCGCCGGGATCGGCATCGGGGCGGCGGCCTATGGCTGGGCGACGCTCAACCAGTTCGACACCGCGGCGGAGAAGATCGCCGCCGCCATGCAGGCCGCCCTCTCGGACGTGACCCTGAAGACCAAGGGCGAGGTCACGCTGACCGACAACGTCTTGAAGCTCGAAGGCCTGCCCAAGGCATCCGCGTCGCCGACCCCCACCAAGGCGCAGCTCGGCAGCGACGCGGCCCCGGCCTCGAAGGCGACGGTGAACACCACCTTCACGGTGTTCAAGCAGGTGCCCTATCTCGACGGGCAGATCGTGACCGGCTGGAACTTCAAGGACAGCGCCGACCAGCCCTACCAGCAATATTGCTACTTCTCCCGCCGCACGGCCGAGGCGAAGGGGCAGGTCGAGATCAAGATCGACCTCGCCATGGACGGCAAGACCCTGCCGCAGCCGCAGAAGTCGGACGTGAACCTGGAGATCCTGGCCCGGAACTGCGTCTGGCACGAGAAGGGCTGACCAGGTCCCGAGGTTGAGCTCGGATCTCCACCCTCATCCTGAGGTGCCGGAGCGAAGCGGAGGTCTCGGAAGAGGCCTCCATCCGGCCGCGCGTTCCCTAAAGC
Source organism: Methylobacterium sp. B1 (assembly GCF_000333255.1). NCBI lineage: Bacteria > Pseudomonadati > Pseudomonadota > Alphaproteobacteria > Hyphomicrobiales > Methylobacteriaceae > Methylobacterium > Methylobacterium sp. B1. Next base: position 8,958 of record NZ_BACT01000195.1, read on the forward strand.
CTTCCTGTGGGGCCCGCTGACGCGGGCGTCTCAGGATGCGGACGCGGGTCGGATCCGGCGCCGCGCTTGCGGCCCGGCCGCGCGCCGCGTTACCCCTGGGCTCAAGCCCCTCTCTCCGAGACCGCGATGCGCTTTTCCGGAACCGAGACCTACGTCGCGACCCCCGACCTCACCGCGGCGGTCAACGCCGCCGTGGTGCTGGAACGCCCGCTTCTGGTGAAGGGCGAGCCCGGCACCGGCAAGACGGTGCTGGCCGAGGAGATCGCCAGGGGGCTCGGTGCGCCGCTGATCGTCTGGAACATCAAGTCGACCACCAAGGCGCAGCAGGGTCTCTACGAGTACGACGCGGTCTCGCGCCTGCGCGACTCCCAGCTCGGCGATCCCCGGGTCTCGGAGATCGGCAACTACATCCGGCGCGGCAAGCTCTGGGAGGCGTTCACCGCGCCCGAGCGCCCGGTCCTGCTGATCGACGAGATCGACAAGGCCGATATCGAGTTCCCCAACGACCTCCTCACCGAACTCGACCGGATGGAGTTCCACGTCTACGAGACCGGCGAGACCGTCAAAGCCGTGCGCCGGCCGATCGTGATCATCACGTCGAACAACGAGAAGGAGCTGCCGGACGCCTTCCTGCGCCGCTGCTTCTTCCACTACATCAAGTTCCCCGACGCCGAGACGCTGCAGCGCATCGTCGACGTCCACTATCCGGGCATCAAGCACCGCCTCGTCGAGGAGGCCCTGCGGACCTTCCTGGCCTTGCGCGAGGTGCCGGGCCTGAAGAAGAAGCCTTCGACCTCGGAACTGCTCGACTGGCTGAAGCTCCTCGTCTCCGAGGACATCGCCCCCGAGACCCTGCGCGAGCAGGACAGCCGCAAGCTGATCCCGCCCCTGCACGGGGCGCTCCTGAAGAACGAGCAGGATGTCAGCCTCTTCGAGAAGCTGGCCTTCATGATGCGCCGGGACCAGCGCGGCGGCTGAATTCGCGTGAAGACCCGAGGACTCCCGCCAGAGGAGCCCGGGACAGGGACGGAGCGTGCGGCATGGGCGAGATCGCGATCGTCGGCGGCGGCGTGATGGGGCACGGCATCGCCCTGGTGCTGGCGCTCGGCGGCCACGGCGTGCGGATCACCGACACGTCACCGGAGACCCGCGCGCGGGTGCCCGGCCTGATGGAATCGGCGCTGGCCACCCTGCAGGAGGCAGGGGCCGCGCCCGCGGGCTGGGATGCCGGGCGACTGGCACGGGCCGTCCGGGTCGAGGCGGCGCTGGACGCGGCGGTGGCGGGCGCCGGCCTCGTCATCGAGGCGATCACCGAGAATCCGGAGGCCAAGCGCGCCCTGTTCGCCGAGCTCGACCGGCTCTGCCCGGCCGACGCGATCCTCGCCAGCAACACCAGCTATCTCGACGTGTTCCCGCTGATCCCGGAGGCCCGGCAGGCGCGGGCGCTGATCCTGCACTGGTACACGCCGCCCTACATCGTCGACCTCGTCGACGTGGTCCCGGGGCCCGGCACGGATCCGGCGGTGGTCGCCGCCATGGCCGACCTCGTGCGCGGCCTCGGGCAGGTCCCGATCGTGCTGAAGCGCTTCATCCCCGGCTACATCGCCAACGCCCGGCCGATGAGGCGGCAGGCGGATGTGACGGCGGATGTGACCGGGGATGCGCGGAGGGCGCTTCGGGTCGCGTGC
>NZ_BACT01000194.1:0-2963 GCF_000333255.1 Methylobacterium sp. B1
AATGGCCGGCGCTCTCCTCGATCCGGCGAGCGATCTCGCCCGTGTGCCGGGCGATGTCCTGGCCGAGGCCGTTGGTGCGGCCCTCCAGCATCTCCATCAGGCCGCGATGGCCCTCGGCCATGACCCGCGCCATCTCGTCGGTCCGGGCGCGCAGCGCCTCGTCCGCCGCGCTGGTGCGGCTTCCGAGATGACCGTCGATCTGGCCGACGAGGTCGGCCACGGTGGCGGCGATCGCGGCGGCCCGCTCCGCGGAGCGCGTCTCCAGGCCCCCGAGATGGGTCTCGATCAGGCTGCCGGCCTCGCGGGCCCGGGCCGTGATCGTCTCGGCCACGGCCTCGCCCTTGCCGGTGAGGAGCCGGTCCATCTCCTCCAGACGGGCGCCGACGGTCTCGCCGAGGGCGGCGGTGTCACGGCCGATCCGGTCGGCCAGGATGTCGCCGCGGGCGATGGTCTCCTGCAGGGCGGCGAGGCGGCTGCCCAGCGTCTCGTCGATCGCCCGGACCCGGCCGTCGGCGGTCTCGGCGAAGCTCGCACCGGTCTGGCTGAGGGTGTCGGCGATGCGGGCGCCCTGGCTCGCCACGGCGAGCACGATGTCGCGGCCGGTGCCGCTGATCCGGGCCTGGGTCTCGTCGGCATGGCTGGCGAGCAGCTCGGCGACGCCGCGGCCATGCGCGCCGAAGGCCGCTTCCATCTCGCCGATCCGGGCGGCGAGGTCGGCCGAGATCGCGCGGGCGGCCTCGGCGAGGCTGCCGGTGGCGTCGCCGGTCCGGGCGGCGAGTTCGCGGTTGAGGTCGTCGAGCGCGGCGCGGACGGCCGAGACGGCGGCCGTGCCGCGCTCGCCGAGTTCCGTGCCGGCGCGGTCGGCGGCGTCGCGGAACCGGGCGGTGAGGATCGCGGTCTCGGCCTCCACGGCGCCGGTGACCTCGCCGGAGGCGGTGCGCAGGGTCTCCAGGGCCGCGGTGAGCCGGGCGGCGGCATCCCGCGTCTGCGTCTCGGCGGCCTGGCCGGCCTGATCGGCGGCGGCGCGCAGCGCCGCGGCGGCCTCCTCGGTGCGCGCCGACAGGGTGGTGGCGGAATCCGCGACCCGGCGCTCGAACACCCGCACGGCCTCCAGGGTCCGGGCCTCGACCGCGCCGGTGGCCTCGTCGGTCGTGCCGCGCAGGGCGCTGGTGGCCGCCTCGGCCCCGCGCTGGAGCGCCGCGACCGCTTCGGCGGTGCGGCCGTCGATCTCGCCCGACAGGCTCTCGACGGTGCCCCGCAGGGATTGGACCGCCGAGGAGGCCCCCGCCTCGAAGCCCTGGCCCAGGGCCGCGAAGGCGGCCTCCAGGCGCGCCGCCACCGTCTCGGTCCGGTGCGCGATGCTGCCGCCGGCCTGCTCGGCCGCGGCGGCGACCCGGTGCTCCAGGTCCGCGGCCCGGACCGTCACGGTCTCGTCGAGGCGCGCCGCGATGCCGTCCATCCGCTCGGCGAGGGCGCTTCCGCGCTCCGACAGCCCTTCGGCGATCCGCTCGGCGGTGCCGACGAGGTCGTCGCGCACGGCGCCGGCACGGGCCGTCAGGGTCTCGCCGGCGCCGCTGGCCGCCAGCGCCAGGGCAGCCTGGGCATCGCGCCCGCGGCCCTCGATCGTCTCGGCGACCGACAGGCCGGCGCTCTCGATTTCGGGGCGCAGCGCGAGCCGCGGCCGGCGATTCCCGGGTGAGGGCCGAGCCGGTCTCGGCGAAGCGGGCGGTGATGTCGGCGCCCATCGCGCCGAAGCGCTCGGTCAGCTCCGAACCCCGGGACAGGAAGACGGATTCCAGCCCCGTCACGGACCGCTCGAAGCTCTCGCGCACGGTGCCGGCCTGGCGCTCCAGCGCGTCGCTGACGCGGCTGCCGGTCTCCTCCAGGGTCCGGGTGAGGGCGCCGGCATTCTCGGACAGGCGATCGGCCAGGGTGGTGCCGGCGGCCTGGAAGGCGCCGGTCGCCGCGCCGGCGCGATCCTCGAAGCTGCGGGTCAGGGTCTCGCCGACCTCCTGGATGGCGCCGCGCACCTCCTGACTGGTGGCCGCGAGGGTGTCGACGAGGTCGCTGCCGCGGGCGGTCATGAGGTTGACCACCCGGTCGCCGGCCTCGCCCAGGGAGGCGGTGATCGCGGCGCCGCGGGTCTCCAGGGCGCCGGTCACCCGCTCGCCCGCGCCGGTCACGGCCGAGACGATCCGGTCCGAGGCGCCTTCCAGATCCTGGCTCAGGCTCTGGTGGGAGCCGGCAATGGCGCTGCGCACCCGGTCGGCGTTGGTGACGATCGCCTCGCGCTGGGCCACGAGCTCGTCCACGAGGGAGCGGATGCGGATCTCGTTGTCGGAATAGGCCCGCTCCAGGGTGGCGATCTCGCCCCGGACCAGGGTCTCCAGCTCGCCGGCCCGGGCGAGCGCCCGCTCGACGCCGTCGCCCACCGCCGCCACCTCGCGGCGCACGGTCTGCGACATGGTCAGGACCGCGTCGGTGGAGAAGCTCTCGGGCTCGGCCAAACGCACCGCGACCTCGCCCACCGCACGGGCGACGAGGCGCATCTCCTGGGCGCGCACCGCCAGCATGGCGGCGATCACGAACAGCACCACCGGGCCGAACAGCGCCGCGGCGCCGACGCTCGCCTGCAGGGCGGAGAGCCCCGACACGACGGCGCGCAGGTCGCCCTCGGACTTCGACCACGCGATCAGCACCAGGGCGCCGATCCAGACGGCGCCGGCGGCGAGCGCGAGCAGGTAGGGCTTGGGCGAGGAGCGCACCCGCAGGGTCTGCTGCAGGATGCCGATGTTGCGCCGGTCGTCGTTGGCCACCAGCGAGCGGTCGGGGGGCAGGAGCCCGCCCTCGCGGCGCGGGCGGTCCAGGCCCGGCGGCGGCAGGTCGGAGGCGAGCGGCGGGTCGAGATCGAGGCGCGGCGGCATGGTCCGCCCGGCGGCATCGAGGCCGCCGTCGAGCAGCGG
>NZ_BACT01000193.1:0-5771 GCF_000333255.1 Methylobacterium sp. B1
GAGCAGCGTGCCGCCATTGGCCTCCTCGAACCGGCCGATCCGTCGGGCGACCGCCCCCGTGAACGCCCCCTTCTCGTGGCCGAACAGCTCGGATTCGAGCAGCGCCTCGGGGATCGCCGCGCAGTTCACCGACACGAAGGGCTTGCCCGCCCGGTTGGACTTCTGGTGGACGTGGCGGGCCAGCACCTCCTTGCCGGTGCCGCTCTCGCCGGTGATCAGCACCGAGGCTTCGGAGCGCGCGACCTGCTCGGCGAGCTTGACCACCCGCTCCATGGACGGGTCGCGCCAGACGAAGGCCGCGCGATCCGTGGCGACCGCCTCCAGCACCGCGGCGATCATCTCCGGGTCGGGGGGGAGGGGGATGTACTCCTTGGCGCCGGCCCGGATCGCCGCCACGGCGGCCGACGCGTCCGCCGACACGCCGCAGGCGACCACGGGCGTGCGGATCCGCTCCGCCTCCAGGGCGGTGACGAGCTCGCGGATCGGCAGCCCGACATCGATCATGATCAGGTCGGCGCCCCGGGCGCGCAGGACGTTGAGGCCCTGCGGCACGGCATCGGCCTGCGTCACCGACGCGCCGCGCTGCATGCAAATCTTCGAGGCGGTGATCAGCTCGCCATTGAGCCGCCCGATCATCAGGAGCCGCATGGTTCGTCCCTCTCAAACATCCTGGCGCGGGTTACGCGCCGAACTGGCCTGCGGCCGTCGCCGGCGCCCGGGCCACATTCTCGGTCGCCCGGGTCATTCACCCTTGACGATCTCGGTCATCGTCACACCGAGCCGATCCTCCACGAGGACGACCTCGCCGCGGGCGACCAGCCGGTTGTTGACGAACACGTCGATCGCCTCGCCGACCTTCCGGTCGAGTTCGAGCACCGCCCCGGGCGCCAGCCGCAGCAGGTCGCCGATCGGCATCCGGGCTGAGCCCAGAACCGCCGAGACCATGACGGGCACGTCGAAGAGCTGCTCCAGGTCGGCGGCGGTCTTCGGGGTGGTGGGCGCGTCGCGGATCGAGCCCGCCGCGTAGTCGGTGTCGTGCTCGCCGAGCTGGGGCAGGCTGAAATCGTCGGACATCAGGATCTCCTCACAGGCTCGTCGGCAGGCCGAGGGCGTCCAGCACCGCCGCCTCGATGCGGGCGCGCTCGCGGACGATGCCGCCGTCCGCCCACTCGATGCGGGCGTCGCCCGCCGCCATGTCGGGGTCGCCGAGGACGACGAGGCGGCCCTCGTAGCCGCGCTCGCGGGCGAGGCGCTTCACCAGGGTCTCGACCTCCTCGACGAGGCTGTCGTGCACCCGCACCACCAAGTGCGGCACGCCGCGCAGATGTTGGAGCGCCGTCCGGGCCGCCTCGCCGATGCCGGCGAGCGGGGCGGCATCGAGGGCGTCGCCCGCCACCTTGCGGGCGATCAGCATGGCCACCTCGACCGCTTGCGCCTCGCGCTCGGTGTCGCGGGCGTCGGCCTGGGCGATCAGGCCCGCGGCGGCGAGCGCCAGGCGGGTCATGGCGTCGGCGAGCCGCCCCTGGACCTGCGCCTCGGCCTGGGCACGTCCCTCCTGCAGGCCGCGGGCATGCGCCTCGGCCTCAGCGCGGAGCGCGGCCTCGGCGGCGCGCTGGGCCTCGGCGCTCGGGCGGGCGCTGCGGAAATCGGTCTCGAACAGGAACGGCTTGGCGCTCCGGGCGGATTGGGCGCTCAATAGACCAGCTCCTCCTCGGCGCTATTCTTGGCGATCATGATCTCGCCCTTCTCGGCGAGGTCCTTGGCGATCTCGGTCATCTTCGCCTGGGCCTCGTCGACCTCCTTGAGCCGGACCGGCCCGAGGGCGGCCATCTCGTCGGTGAGGTTCTTGGCAGCCCGGGTCGACATCTGCTGCATGAAGAAGGCCCGGGTCCTCTCGTTGCCGCCCTTCAGGGCGCGGCACAGGGTGTCGTTGTCGACCGAGCGCATCAGCGTCTGGACGCTGCCGGGATCGAGCTTCAGCAGGTCCTCGAAGGTGAACATCAGCTCGCGGATGCGCTTGGCCGAGCCGCGGTTGGCCTGGTCCAGGGCGGCGAGGAAGCGGCCTTCCGTCTGCCGGTCGAAGGCGTTGAACACGTCGGCCATCATCTCGTGGGCGTCGCGGCGCTGGGTCTGGGCGATGGTGGAGACGAACTCGACCCGCAGGGTCTCCTCGATGTGGCGCAGCGCCTCCTTCTGCACCGTCTCCATGCGCAGCATCCGGTTGAGGCAGTCGATGGCGAAATCCTCGGGCAGGATGGTGAGCACCTTGGCGGCGTAGTCGGCCCGCACCCGCGACAGCACCACCGCCACGGTCTGCGGGTACTCGTTGCGCAGGAACGAGGCGAGGATCTCCGGGTCGACCTGGGCGATCGAGGCCCAGACGCGCTTGCCCGACGCGCCCTTGATCTCCGCCATGATCAGCGAGACCTGATCGCTCGGGAAGATCTTGAGGAGCAGCGCCTCGGTCCGCTCGAAATTCGACGAGATGCCGCCGCTGTTGCCGAGCTTCGTCACGAACTCGATGATCAGCTTCTCGACGGTCGTCGCCTCCAGCGTGCCGAGCTGGACCATCGCGGCGCTGACCTTCTTGATCTCCTCCTCTTCGAGCGCCTGCCAGATCGGCGCGCCTTCCTCCTCACCGAGCATCAGCAGGAGCGCGGCGGCGCGCTGCGGACCGGGCATCGCCGCGAACGAATCGCCGCCCGCCGTCGCCAGCGTGTTCGCCAAACCCTGTCCCGCACCTGCCGCCATCGTGTTGCCCTCGACGCCCTACGCTTCACTCTTCCTGGATCCAGGTGCGCAGCACCTCGACGGTCTCGGACGGGCTCGCCCGGACCATGTCGACCACGCGCTGGACCGTCTCGGCCTGGACCTGGCCGTTGATCTTGGCGAACTCCATCAGCCGCGCGGTCGGATTGTCGCGGTCGATGACCGTCACGGTCCCGCTCGGACCCGCAACCACGGCGTCGCCGGGAAAGCCCATGCCGGCCGCGGCCAGAGCCGGCGCCTCAGGCACCGGCGCGAGCACCTGGCGCACCAGGGGGCGGACCACCGTGAGGAGGACGATGAGGGTGAGCAGCGCCAGGACGGCGAGTTCGGCCATCCGCAGCACGTCCTCCTTGGTGGGGGCGAGCAGCGACTGGATGAGCGTGGGCTCGGTGAATTGCGGCACGCTCGGCGCCTCCGCGAAGCGCAGGTTCACCACCTCGATCTGGTCGCCGCGGGCCTTGTCGAAGCCGACCGCGCCGCGGACCAGGGCGGTGATCCGCTCGATCTCGGCGGGCGTGCGCGGGCTGTAGGTCTGCTTTCCGTCAGGCGCGGTGGCGTACACCCCGTCGAGGACGACGGCGACCGACAGGCGCTTGATCCGTCCGCCCTCGGCGATCTCGGTCTTCGTCACGCGGGAGATCTCGTAGTTCGTGGTCTCCTCGTTCTTGTTCGTCGCGTCCTTCGGCGTGGGCGCCTTGTCGCCGCCATTGGCGCCGGGCAGCTCGTTGCCGACGCTGACCTGCCCCTCGGCATTGCCGGTGACCGCCGATTCGGTGCGGGTCTGGGCGGAGCGCACGACGCGGCTCTCGGGATCGAAGGTCTCGGAGCGGCTTTCGATCCGGTTGAGGTCGAGTTCGGCGTTGACCTGGACGCGGGCCCGGCCGGTGCCGACGATCCCGGCGACCACGTCCTCGATCTGGCCGCGCAGGCGCCGTTCGAGGGCGGCCTGCCGGTCCTCGAAGCCGCTGGCGACGTCGGTCCCCGCGTCCCGGGCGCCGTCCGCCAGCAGCCGGCCGCGCTCGTCGACGATCGAGACCCGGTCGGGCTTGAGGCCTTCGACCGCGGAGGCCACGAGATGGCGGATCGCCCGAACCTGCCCGGCGTCGAGGTCGCCCATCAGCTTCAGCACGATGGCGGCGCTCGGGCTCTCCCGGTCGCGCTCGAACAGGCGGCGCTCCGGCAGGACGAGGTGGACCCGGGCCGCCTGGACCCGGCCGATCGCCCGGATCGAGCGGGCCAGCTCGCCCTCCAGGGCGCGCAGGTGATTCACGTTCTGCACGAAGTTGGTGGACGAGAACGCATCGCCCTTGTCGAAGATCTCGTAGCCGACCCCGGCCTGGGTCGGCAGCCCCTTGCCGGCCAGGTCCATGCGCAGCTTGGCGAGGTCGGGGCGGGGAGCCAGGATCGTCTGCCCGGCATCGCCCCGGGTCTCGTAGCGGATTCCGCGGCTGTCCAGCTCGCGGACCACGGAGGCCGAATCCTGCATCGACAGGTCGGAGAACAGCACGCCCATATCGGGGCGCGAGACCCGCAGGATGATGAACGCGAAGAAGCCGATGAGGGTCAGCGTCACCGCCGCCATGGCGGCGATCCGGGCCGGTCCGAACTTCGTGACGAGATCGAGGACCGGCTTCACGGGAGGATTCGCTGCACTCTAACGCTGGCGGACCCCGGCGGCCCGCTCGGCAGAAATTGCCCAGGTCGTGGTTAGCGAGGCGTTAATGCCGCGCAACCGAGGCCCAAAGGCGGGCGCCGGAACAGCACGAAGCCGCGCCCGGAGTCCGGACGCGGCTTCGTGGGTTCTCGGATTCGGGCGATCCACCCCACCGGCGCCGTCGACGTGGTCGCTGCGGGAGTGAGGCCATCGCGTCAGTCCAGGATTGCGAAGCGGAGCCCGTCATCCAGAGCCGCCGACGCGCCGGGTTTCGGCACCCTCGGTCGTGTTGGGGTTCCGGGGGCGTCTGCAGCATCCCGGAACGATGGCGCCCGACAGAGGCGTCGGATAATCAGTGGCGGTAATGCTGGATCCGCGTCGTCCGCAGGCCGGCGAGACCGTGCTGGTCGATGGAGAACTGCCAGCTGAGGAATTCCTCGGTGGTCAGCGTGTAGCGCTTGCACGCCTCCTCCAGGCTGAGAAGGCCGCCGCGCACCGCGGCCACGACCTCGGCCTTGCGCCGGATCACCCAGCGACGGGTGCTCGGGGGCGGAAGATCCGCGATCGTCAGGGGGCTGCCGTCGGGCCCGATCACGTACTTCACTCTCGGGCGGCTCGGTTCGGTCATGATACGCTCTACACTCGACTGACCTGTCGAGCATTGAAGGTACTTGCGCCCGCTTAAGAGATGTTGAAGCGAGTCACTCGGATGTGATTCGTTAAGTGCCACTTGTGGACAACCCGATGGTCTGCACGCTGGACAGCGGCACTTTCTGGGAGCCGATGATCAGCACCGGTGTCGTCCCGCTGAGATCGACCTCGTCGACGGTGCCGGTGAGGCTCGTGTCGACCGCCACGGTGGCGCCGGTGGCGTCGGTGGCCGAGACCTTGATCGAATAGTTCCCATCCGGCGCGGTCAGGCCCGCGGAGGTCTTGCCGTTCCACGTGTAGGCCTGGCTTCCGGCGGTCAGCGTCGTGCTCTGCGTGGCCACGACGTTGTTCTGGGAATCGAGGATCGAGATCACCGCCTTGGAGGCGGCCCGGGCGGGCGTCAGCGTCCAGGAGGCCGAGCCCTTGGACAGCTGCGACGCGCTTCCATCCGCCGTCACGGTCTTGCCGATGTAGCTCGTGGCCGAGGCCGAACTCGCCGATTGCGACGCGCTCAGGATGCTGTCGAGGCGGTCGTTCGATTTGAGCTGCTGCTCGACGCCGGCGAACTGGACCAGCTGCTGGGTGAACTGATTGGTGTCCATCGGATCGAGGGGGTTCTGATTCTTGAGCTGCGTGGTCAGCAGAGTCAGGAACTGCGTGAAGTTGCTGGCGATCTCGGTGGAGTTGCCGCTGCTGC
>NZ_BACT01000192.1:0-1891 GCF_000333255.1 Methylobacterium sp. B1
AATACTGGCGCAAGCACGTCGAGGCGCATATCGACTCGATCTCAGGCGTGATCCGCCTGTCCGTGCGCGCCTTCACACCCGAGGACGCCCTGACCATCGCCCGCGCGGTGGTGTTGCGCTCTGAGGCTCTGATCAACGACATCTCGAAGCGGGCGCAGTCCGACATGGTCGCCCAGGCCGAGGCGGACGCCAAGGTCGCGCAGGACCGTCTGCGCAAGGCGCATCTCGCGCTGCAGGCCTTCCGCAATCAGTGGGGCGTGATCGATCCGATCAAGTCAGCGGAGGGAACGCTGACGGCCCTGACGTCCCTGCGGAAGGACAAGCTGAAGGCCGAGAACGACCTGCAGGTCTTGCGCGGCTCCAATCTGGACGAGCGGTCGCGCTCGATCCAGACGCTGGTGGCCAACATCGCGGCCATCGACCAGCAGATGAAGACGCTCCAGGACGAGATGACCAGCGCCACCGCCGGCGCGGGCGGGCAGAACCTGACCGAGGCGCTGCTCCAGTACGAGGGCCTGCTGGTCGAACGGACCATCGCCGAGAAGCTCGAGGAATCAGCCCACACCCTCCTCGACCGGGCCCGCGTCTCTGCCAGCAAGCAGCACATCTTCCTGGCCACCTTCGTGCCTCCGGTCCTTCCCACCGACAGCCTCTACCCCGAGCGGGGCCATACCCTGCTGGTGGCGTTCTTCTGCTTCCTGGTGATCTGGAGTTCGTCCGCGCTCCTGCTCGCAGGCATCCGCGACCAGAGGATGTAGTCGCGGTCGCGGCTCCCGGATCTGGATCCGGGGCGGCGCGGTCTGTAGAGGGAGGCGGCCCGGCCTTTCGGGCGTCCCAGAATGAGCGAACGCTAACACGCCATGTCGGATTTCTCCGATCTCGTCGCGAAGGCGATCCAGCCGTCGATGACCCGTGAGGAGCGCGAGGCGGTCTACACGGTGGTGCGGCAGGCCGTGCTCCGGCTGCAGGAGCGGGAGGCGCTGCCCGCCGACGATCCGCGGGTGGCCCTCCAGCGCCACCTGGTCGAGGAGACGATCCGCGACGTGGAGGGCGACGTGGCCCGCTACGAGTCGCTGCGCAAGCTCGACGCGGCCTTCGCGGCCCAGACCGAGGCCCACAAGGCGGCGCAGAGCGGGCGGCGCTAGGTCCGTTCACCACCGCGTCGAGACAACGCCATCCGCATCGATTCCGGGCCGGATTTCCGCCGAGCGGAAGCGCGCCTGAGCGGGGATCGGTCCCGCGACCCCTGGCGCGTCAGCCGCAGGCGACACTCGTCCGGACGCTCCCGGGCTCGGCCACTTCGAGCCCTGCCGAGACGTATTCGTTGAGCTTGTTGCGCAGGGTCCGGATCGAGATGCCGAGGATCCGGGCGGCGTGAGTCCGGTTGCCGAGGCAATGATCCAGGGTGTCGAGGATCAGGTCGCACTCGACCTGCGCCACGGTCCGCCCCACCAGCCCGCGGGTGGCGGCCTCGGCGACCTGCGCGGCGCGCGCGGCCGGTCCCTCGGCCGCGAAAGTCTCGCCGTCGGGCGAGAGAATCGCCTCCGGGCCGATCGTGTCGCCCGAGGCGAGCAGCACCGCCCGGTGAAGGGTATTCTCCAGCTCGCGGACGTTGCCGCGCCACGGGTTCTTCAGCACCAGGGTCCGGGCTTCCGGAGAGAGCGGGCGGACCGGCATCCCGTTCACCGCGGCGTATTTCCGGGCGAAGTGGGTGGCGAGTTCGATGATGTCGGCCGGACGCTCCCGCAGGGGCGGCAGCCGCAGGGCGACGACGTTGAGCCGGTAGAGCAGATCCTCGCGGAACGTGCCCTTCCGGACTTCCTCGGCGAGGTTGCGGTTCGAGGTGGCGAGCACGCGGATGTCGACCCGCACCGGCGCCGTGCCGCCGACC
>NZ_BACT01000191.1:0-2408 GCF_000333255.1 Methylobacterium sp. B1
GATGCGGTCCGCGGCGCGGATCGTCGCGAGACGGTGGGCGATCACCAGCGTGGTGCGGCCCTGCATCAGCGTCGCGAGGGCGGCCTGGACCGCGCGTTCGGACTCGGCATCCAGCGCCGATGTCGCCTCGTCGAGGAGGAGGATCGGCGCGTCCTTGAGGATTGCCCGCGCGATGGCGATGCGCTGCCTCTGACCGCCGGAGAGGGTCACGCCGCGCTCGCCGACCTGGGTGGCGTAGCCCTGCGGCAGCGCCGTGACGAAACCGTGCGCGTTGGCGAGTTCGGCCGCGCGCCGGACCTCTGCCTCGCCGGCCTCCGGTCGGCCGTAACGGATATTCTCGGTGACGGTCCCGGAGAACACCACCGGGTCCTGCGGGACCAGGGCGATGCGGGAACGCAGGTGCTCGGGGTCGACCCGGGCGATGTCCGTGCCATCCACCAGGATCCGGCCGCTCTGCGGATCGTAGAAGCGCAGCAGCAGCTGGAACACCGTCGATTTGCCGGCGCCGGACGGGCCCACGATGGCGATGCGCTCGCCGGGTGCGGCCGTGAAGCTCAACCCGCCCAGGGCGGCATGTTCCGGTCGGGTCGGATAGGCGAAGCGCACTTCCTCGAACGACACCGCACCCCGCGCAGGCTCGGGAAGCGCCATGACGGGCGACGGCGCGCGAATTGCGGGTTCGGCTGCGAGGATCTCGGTGAGCCGCTCGGCCGCCCCGGCCGACATGGCGAGGTCGCCGTAGACCTCGGAGAGCTGGCCGAGGGCGCCCGCGCCGAACACGGCGTAGAGCACGAATTGCGAGAGTTCGCCGCCCGTCATCGGGTGATTGAGGACGCCCTGGGCGCCGTACCACATCACTCCGACCACCGAGGCCGGATCAGGAAGATCGCGACCCCCGTGAGCAGGGCCCGGGCCCGGATCGAGGCCCCGGGCGGCCAGGTAGCCCTCTTCGGAAGCTGCCGCGACACGGCGAGCCGTCGCGGCCGAGCGGCCGAAGGCCTCCTTGGTGCGCACCGCCCCGACGGCTTCGGCCGGGTACGCGGAGGCATCGGCGAGGCGGTCCTGGGCCGCACGGGATCGCCGCCGCACGCCGCGGCCCGAGACGATCAGCGGGAAGACGATGATGGGGATTGCGGCCAGCACCATCACGGACAGGCGCGGGCTCGTCACGACCATCATGGCCGTGGCGCCCACGAACAGGAACAGGTTGCGCAGCAGGATCGAGACCGAGACCCCGAAGGCCGACTTGATCTGCGTCGCGTCCGCGGTGAGCCGGGAGACGATCTCGCCGGATTGCGACCGGTCGAAGAAGGCGGGGTCGAGCAGGGTCAGCCGGGCGAAGACCGCGCTGCGGAGATCCGCGACCACCCGCTCGCCCAGGGACACCACCGTGTAGACGCGGGCCGCGCTCGACAGCGCGAAGGCCGCGACGACGCCGAGCAGAGCCAGGAAATAGGCGTCGATCACCCCCGAACCGTCGGCGGTGAACCCGTGGTCGATGACCCGACGCATGGCGATCGGCACGACCAGCGTCGAGGCGGAGGCGCAGACGAGGGCGATCAGGCCCGCGGCGATCCGCACGCGGTAGCGCAGGGCGAAGGGGAGGAGCGGCCGGAGGGCGCTCAGCGGGGCTTTGGGTCGGCCATCCGCGGCCGCCTTGGTCTTACGGGCCATCACGCCTCACGTGTTTTCTTTGTCCCGGTCCGCGGCGCTTGTGACCGGGGAGCGGCTGCGGTATAGGCCGCCGCTCATCCGATTGCGTGTGTTCAATGGCCGCGGGCCGCCACCACGGTCGGCTTGGACGTGCCGTTGCCACGAACCCATGGTTCGGTGCAACCGGTGATATCTTCCGCATTCCGGGCCGGGCGGCGCCTCCTGCGCTTCCCGCCGGCGTGCCAGACAGGGACCAAGGTCATGGCGAAGGACGCGGCCGCAAAGGCCAAGGGGACCGAGCACCCCGATTACCACTTCATCAAGGTCGTGATGACGGACGGTACCGAGTACCAGACCCGTTCGACCTACGGGAAGGAGGGCGACACCCTCAATCTCGACATCGATCCGCTGACCCATCCGGCCTGGACCGGCGGTGAGCAGAAGATGCTCGATCGCGGCGGCCGGGTGTCGCGCTTCAACTCGCGCTTCGGCAATCTCGGCAAGCGCTGAGTCCCGAACACCTCGCTCACGCGAATCGCGCAATCAGGCGGGCGGTCTCGTTTCGGGGCCGCCCGTTTTCGTGCGCGCTGCCCAGCGCACGTCCTCGCACAGCGGGGCGCATGGTCCTGTCCGGCGGATGGTCTTCAGTTCGGAGTGGAGACTTCTCGCGCAAGTTGTTTTTGGACTTAGACTTAAGAATTATTGATTTTTTGCGGAGAAAAACATAGGGAGATCGAGCGCGATCTGACCAGAGG
>NZ_BACT01000190.1:0-214 GCF_000333255.1 Methylobacterium sp. B1
GGCAGGGTCTCCCGGAACCGGGCGATGAGCCCCTCGAGGCAGAGGCGCAGGATCGGATCGGCGCCGGCGAGCCGCTGGCGGATCTGCGCCGCCCCCACGGGCACGAGCACGCAGTCCTCCTCGGCGCGACGCGCCGGGCGGACTTGACCGCCTCGAACGACCAGCGCCCGTCCGCCCGGTACCACTGGTAGGAGGAATCGATCCGCGACAGGGT
>NZ_BACT01000189.1:0-139 GCF_000333255.1 Methylobacterium sp. B1
CCCACGCCCAGGGCATCGAAGGCGTGGAAGGCATTGGGGCCGAGCTGGATGCCGGCACCGATTTCGCCGAGCTCGGTGGCTTGTTCCAATACCTTCACATCGAAGCCTTGGCGCACCAGAGCCAGCGCAGCAGCAAGGC
>NZ_BACT01000188.1:0-79 GCF_000333255.1 Methylobacterium sp. B1
CTTCTCGGTCCCGGGCGTCGCCGTCACGCCGGGCGCGCTGCCCGACCTGTATCGCGGCGAGCCGCTGGTCTTCGCCGCG
>NZ_BACT01000187.1:0-7401 GCF_000333255.1 Methylobacterium sp. B1
ATACAGGGCGAGACCATGGAGGCCGTCAACGCGGTGCACGCCATCGGCGGCACGGTCGACACGATGAACGCCATCGCCAGCGCGATCGCGGCGGCGGTCGAGCAGCAGCGGGTCGCCACGGGGCACATCTCGCAGAACATCGACCAGGCCGCCCAGGGCACCGATTCGGTGAGCCAGAACGTGGTCTCGGCCTCATCGGCCGCGGAGGCGACGCAACGCGTGGCCGGGGAGGTCGGCGCGGCGGCCGGCGACGTCTGCCGCAGCGCCGAGGCCCTGCGGTCCGAGGTCATGCGCTTCCTCGCCGAGATGCGGGCCGCCTGAGTGCGCGGTCGCGTCGGATGGGCACCACCGTGGCGGATGCCCGTCCGACGCGGCGCGTCAGAGCACCGGCATGGCTCCCGCCACCGTGACGAGCGCACCCGACGTGTAGCTGCTCTCCTCCGAGGCCAGCATCACGTAGGCCGAGGCGAGTTCGGCCGGTTGTCCGGGGCGGCCGAACGGCACTTGGCTGCCGAAGGATTTCACCGAATCCTGGCTCATCCCGGAGGGAATGAACGGCGTCCAGATCGGCCCGGGCAGCACGCCGTTCACGCGCACGCCCGTTTCGGCGAGCAGCTGGGCGAGGCTCAGCACCATGTTGCTCAGCGCACCCTTGGTGGCGCTGTAGGCGAGGAGCGACGGCATCGGGTGCTTGGAATTCACCGAGGAGGTGAAGATCACCGAGGCGCCGGGTTTCAGATGGGCGAGGGCCGCCTTGGTCACGTAGAACGCCCCGAACACGTTGGTGCGGAAATGATCCTCGAACACGGCATCGTCGATTTCGGCGAGGTCCGCGTTCGGCTGCTGGAACGCGCCGTTGTTGACCAGCACGTCGAGGCGCCCGAACGTCTCCACCGTGCGGGCGACGATCTGGCGCCCGTAGGCGGCGTCCTTGAGGTCGCCCGGCAGGAGCAGCGCGCGCCGTCCCGCCTTCTCGATCCACTGGGCGACCGCCTCCGCGTCGGCCTGCTCGTCCGGCAGGTAGGAGATGGCGACGTCCGCACCCTCCCGGGCGAAGGCGATGGCGACCGCGCGGCCGATGCCGGAATCGCCGCCGGTGATCAGCGCCGCCTGGCCGGTCAGCTTGCCCGAGCCCTTGTAGCTCGTCTCGCCATGGTCGGGTTCCGGCTCCATGCGCCCGGTCTTGCCGGGGAAGCTCTGGGGCTGCGCCGCGAAGGGCGGGCGGGGATACTTGTGCAGCGGATTCGTGGTCACGCGTCGTCTCCGGTGGGGGTGCCGGTCCAACCGCACGGCCTCCCGGGTGTTCCGGCGCCGCGGCGCCGCGCCCCCGTCCGCCACCGTCCGGCCCCGCCCCGCCGGGGCCACACGAGTCCGTCTGCCCGCGATGGGCCGACACAGGTCAGCAACAGGCGTTCGTCAATCTTGCTGCGAGGAGGTCCCGCCATGATCGAGGTTCAGCCGGAGGATCGGGTCGCCCGCGTGATCGATCGCGTCCTGCTCTACGCAGCGATGCTCTCGCTCACCTTCGGCTTGGCCACGGGCCTGTGGGGCCTGCTGCAGTGAGCCCGCCCCGGGACGGGGACCCGGGACAGGGATCCAAGGGGCGGATCACGGTCCGGCCCGGCCGCACATCCCTGCGGCGGTCCGGACGCGACTACACCGCCGTGGCGCTGATCGGGGCGGGGCTGACGGTGCTCGTGCTCGCGCTGCTTCTGGTCGGGATCCCGTGAGCGGACGCCGGCAATGCTGCTGAACCGCGCCATCATCGCGGCGCTGATCGTCGCGGTCGCGGCCTTCCTGCTGTACCTCGCGGCGCTCGCCCGCGCGGCGCTGTCGCCCAACGAGTCCTATGCGGCCAGCATCGGCCTCACCCTCGACCAGTGCGTGGCTGCCCAGGACGGCCTGTCCGCCGAGGCGGCGCGCCTGTACTGCCGCAGGCCCGTGCCGAAACGCCTGTGACCGGCAGGGCTCCCGGCCTCCCGGAGGCACAGCGTGAGTTTTCCTGACACGCCGCGTGACGACTTGGCGATTGTTCGCATGGCGCCCGAAACCTAGACTTCGGGGCGCCGACCGGATCTGTCGCCGAGCCGGATCGCAGGAAATCGCACGGAAGGCCCAGCACCATGGCGGACGATGCGACGATCCGGTCCGGCCGCTGCCATTGCGGGGCCGTGCGCTTCGAGGCGGCCCTCGGCGACGATCTCGCGTCGATCCGCCGGTGCACCTGCTCCTACTGCCGCATGCGCGGCGCCGTCGTCGCCATGGCGCGGCCGGGCGGGGTGAGGATCCTACAGGGTGCGGAGGCGCTGACGACCTACCGGTTCCATACCGGGGCGGCGCAGCATTTCTTCTGTTCCCGCTGCGGCGTCTACACGCATCATCAGCGGCGGTCGGACCCGAACGTCCACGCGGTCAACGTGGCCTGCCTGGACGGGGTCAGCCCCTTCGACTTTCCGGAGGTCCCGGTGATGGACGGCGTCAATCACACGAACGACACCGGCCAGCCCACGCGGCGCGCCGGCACGCTGCGCTTCGTCCCGGCGGAGTGACGGCGGCGGGCCGTCCGCGTTCCGGCGCCGGCGCAGGATTCCTGACCGGTCCTGCCTGACCGCCCCGGTCCCCAAGCGCCGCTCCGGGCCGGGCCGGGCTCAAACGCTAGTGATCGTGGCCGCAGTCGCAGCCCGGACCATGCACGTGGCCGTGATCGTGGGCATGATCATGGCCGTGCTTCTGGTGCCCGTGCTCGTGATCGTGGCTGTGATCGTGGCTGTGGCCATGGTCGTGCGCGTGATCGTGATCATGCCCGTGACCGTGATCGTGATGATCATGGTCGTGATGAGCGTGGGCATGATGATCGTGCCCGTGATCGTGCCCGCAGGTGCTGTGATCGTGGGCGGCGTGCTCGGGCCGGAAGGCGCGGGAGACCGGGGTCGCGACGCAGCCCTGCCCGCGGACCAGCTCGGCCGCAGCGGGTGTCGCCGGCACGTAGAGCACGTCCGCGCCGATCTCGGCATCCACGTGGCTGCCGCCGAGCTGCCAGGCCAGGCGCAGCAGGCGGGCCGGATTCTCGGCGCGCACCTCCAAGAGATCCTCGGCGGCCGCCCGCACCGCGACGAGCCGGCCGTCGTCGAGGCGCAAGGCGTCGCCGTCCTCGAGCGCCGCCGCCTTGGTGAGCGCGACGTCGAAGCCGAGACCGCCCTCGGCGACCAGGGGTCCCGTGACGGCATCCCGGGCCGCGCGGTCGAGGGTCACCGTGTCGGCGACGCGGTCGGCGCGCACCGCGGCCCGGCGGACGATCGTGGTGGCTGTCGGCATGGGACCCTCGGACATGGTGCCGGACTGATGCCGGACGTGGTGCCGGATAGGGGGCTACGGCATCCCGGCCGGAGCACCGCCTCGGAACCGTGGCATAGGGCGAGACGGGAACCCGACGCAACTCGTCTCGCGGCCGATGGAACCTTAGCCGTATGGCCGGCATTCCTTTCCTGCTAAGCTCGACGCGATCCGCAACGATCACGGCCACCGGCCGGACCGGATTCACAAGGGAGTTCTGGGGACCATGAAGAAGCTGACGGCAGCCGCCCTCGCCACCATCGCCGCCCTCTCGCTCGCCGGCTGCAACACCCCGGAAGACCGGGCTCTGGGCGGTGCGGGCCTCGGCGCCCTGACCGGTGCGGCGATCGGTGCGGCGGCCACCGGCCGCGCGGGCGGTGCCCTGGCGGGTGCCGCGATCGGCGGCGCCGGCGGCGCCATCGTGGGCGCCTCGACCGCGCCGCGCTGCCCCTACGGCACCTATCGCGACGCCTACGGCAACGTCTACTGCCGCTAAGCGAGACTGAGCTGGGCGGGCCGGGCGCGTCCCGGCCCTTCCTCGCGGCGTGCGGAGGGTCTATCCCGTCGCTCGGCCGGGCCTGTCCCGGTGCCGGAACCCCGCCGCCCCGATGACAGAGCCGAGCCGAGGATCAGCGCCGAGACCGGGCCGCCCATGAGCCAGGCGACCAAGTCTCAGGGCGTCTGGGGGAAGCTCGGCGGTGCCGGCATCGGCCTCGCGATCGGCGGTCCGCTCGGGGCCCTGATCGGAGGGGTCGCGGGCCATTTCCTGCTGGACCGGGTCGGCGCACCCTTCGGGCGGACGCCGCGCGACGTCGTGTTCACCACCGGACTCGTGGCGCTCGCCGCCAAGATGGCGAAATCCGACGGCGTCGTGCTGCCGTCTGAGGTCGAGGCCTTCGGCCGGGTGATTCAGGTGGAGCCGTCCGCGCGGGCGGGCGTGGAGCGCCTGTTCGATCTCGCCAAGAAGACCACGAGCGGCTTCGAGGCCTACGCGCACCAGCTTGCGACCACCTTCGGCGACGAGCCGGCGCTGCTGGAGGACGTGCTCGACGGCCTGTTCCAGATCGCCGGCGCCGACGGGGCCCTCCACGAGGCCGAGGAGCGCTACCTGCGCGCGGTCTCGGGAATCTTCGGCTTCGATGAGGTGGCGTTCCGGCGCATCGCCGCCCGGCACGTGCGGCTCCCGGACGATCCCTACGGCGTCCTCGGGCTCGACCGGGAGGCGGACGATGCCGCCGTGAAGGCGCGCCACCGCGCGCTGGTCGCCGAGCACCACCCGGATCGGGCGCTCGCCCGCGGCCTGCCGACGGAGGCGGTGGCCATCGCCACGCGGCGCCTCGCCGCGATCAACGCGGCCTACGACCGGATCGCGCAGGAGCGCGGGCTGCGGTGAGCCTCATCCCCGATACGCCCCTCGCCCGCCGCGTTGCGCCCTCGCCGAACCACGGAGCCCGGCGCGCGGGGCCGCTCGACATGCTGGTCCTGCATTACACCGGTATGGACAGCGGGGCCGCCGCGCTGGCGCGGCTGCGCGACACGCTGAGCGAGGTCTCGGCCCACTATCTCGTGTTCGAGGATGGCGGCATCGTCCAGATGGTGCCGGAGGCCCGCCGGGCCTGGCATGCCGGCGCCGGGGCCTGGAAGGGCGAGACCGATATCAATTCCCGCTCCATCGGGATCGAGATCGTCCATCCGGGCCATGCCGGCGGCCTGCCGTCCTACCCGGACGCGCAGATCGAAGCGGTGATCGCCCTGGCCCGGGACATCATCGGCCGCTGGCCGATCCCGCCGGAGCGGGTGCTCGGCCATTCCGACATCGCACCCGAACGCAAGGAGGATCCGGGCGAGACCTTCCCCTGGGCCCGGCTCGCGGCGGCGGGGGTGGGCCATTACGTGCCCCCGGCCCGCCTCCAGGACGGCCGCTTCTTCGCGCGGGGCGATGCCGGCCAGCCCGTCGAGGCGCTTCAGGCGATGATCGCACTCTACGGCTACGACCAGCCGGTGACCGGCCTATTCGACGCGCGCACCCAGGCGGTGATCACCGCGTTCCAGCGTCATTTCCGTCCGGCGCGGGTGGATGGCGTAGCCGACGCCTCCACCATCACCACCCTGCGCGACCTGATCGCGGCCCTGCCGGCGGCCTGAGGACCGCCGGTCCCGCCTCAGGCGCGGTGGGCCCGGGCCTCGTGCGGAGGGACGGATTCCGCATCCGCTTGATCCGGCGCGTCGGTCCGGGTCCGCCAGAGGCTGTAGGCGACGCCGGCCGCCAGCAGCGTCAGGGTGACCACCAGCGAGACCCACGGCGGAACCGTCACGAGCCCGAACGTGTCGGCCACCACGATCTTGGCGCCGATGAAGATCAGGATGAAGGCGAGCGCGGTCTTGAGATAGGCGAACCTGTCGACCATCGCGGCCAGGGCGAAGTAGAGGGCGCGCAGGCCCAGGATCGCGAAGATGTTGGAGGTGTAGACCACGAACGTGTCGGTGGTGATCGCGAAGATCGCCGGCACGCTGTCGACCGCGAAGATCACGTCGGCGCCGTTCACCAGCACCAGGGCGAGGGCAAGCGGCGTGAAGTACAGGGCGACCCGGCCGGTCTTCGGATCGGTCTTGCGGACCGTGAAACGCTGGCCGTGCAGCTCCGGCGTCACCCGGAAGGTGGTCTTGAACCAGCGCACGACGGCGCTGTTCTGGAAGTCGCCCTCCTCCTCGTCGCCCGAGACGAGGATCTTCAGGCCGGCATAGATCAGGAAGGCGGCGAACAGGGACAGAACCCAGTGCACCTCGTGCACCAGCGCGGCGCCCAGTCCGATCATCAGACCGCGCAGCAGCACCGCCGCCAGGATACCCCAGAGGAGGACCCGGTGCTGGGCAGCCCGGGGGACGCCGAGCGCCGTGAGGATCATGGCGATGACGAAGACGTTGTCCATCGACAGCGACTTCTCGACCACGAGTCCGGTGACATATTCCTCGCCGGACTGGGGACCCAGATACCACCAGATCCAGCCGCCGAAGGCGAGGCCCAGCGCGAGGTAGAAACCGGTGAGAGCCAAGCTCTCCCGGACGCCGATCTCGTGCTCCTTGTCGCGGTGGAGGAGTCCGAGGTCGAAGGCGAGCAGGCCGGCGATCAGGAGGTGGAACCCGAGCCACATCCACAATGGCTTGCCGAGCCATTCGATGGTGAGGACGTCCATCATGCGCGGGACCTGATGCTGATTCCGGAAGGAAAGCATCGGCTCCGACATCACGGGCGCTGGGAAGCGCCCGCCAGAGGGGCCCGCAGCCGATAGGGGCGAGGTAAGCGGTGATCGGGGCGAATCAAGGGCAGGGCTGGGGATGCGGGCCTGCATCCCCCGGATGGTTCCATGGGGAATGTGCCGGTGGGCGGCGCCTGGATCGGATGTGCGGCCCGGCCGGGCCGGCTCAGTCGGCTCGGCCGCTCTCGCGGCGCGTTCGGGACGGCGTGCACCCGTACCGGAGGGGTTGAGCGGACAAGCCGCGCAGATCGGCGAGGTCGTGACCCTGATCCAGGGGATCGCCGGACAGACCAATCTGCTGGCGCTCAACGCCCCCATCGAAAAGCCGCGCGTGCGGTGTGTTGACGGGGTGGACGAGGGATCCGTTTGCCGGGCGGCACGGTCCGGATCTGCGAGAGCGTCGTCGATCGCAGCGCCACGTGCCCCGAGACGGTCTTCGCTCCGTACCGGCCAAGCACGCCGGCCAGCCGAGCAACGCCGCAGCCGAGGTTCCGAACCCTCAGCCCGGGTCGCCGGTAGCCGGTTCCCCGCCCATCCGCGGCGATGCGCGTTCGCGCAGGGGCCGCTCCTCCATCAGCGCCAGGAACGTGAAGGCGCCCAGCAGGCCGAGGCAGGCGGCCAGGAAGACGAAACGGAAGGTCAGGGCGAGCTGCGCCGGGTCCGAGCCGCGGATCAGGCTCTCCACGTCGTGGCCTCCTGTCCCGCTCCCTGCCCCGCCCGCGACGCCGCCGAGCACGATCGTGCCGAAAGCCGCCACGATCAGTGCCCCGCCGAGCGACCGGAAGAAGTCATCGCGGCGGTGGCGATCCCA
>NZ_BACT01000186.1:0-1021 GCF_000333255.1 Methylobacterium sp. B1
TACAACGGTGGCGACTCCGTCTTCGTCTATAGCTCGACCCCGGGCGATATCGGCCGCAACGTCGTGCATCCCGATCCCAAGATCGAGGGCACGCGGTCCCGCGACGACGCGGCGATGAAGAAGACCTTCGTCTGGACGATGATCCGGCACGCTCAGGAGGGCGGCGGCTTCACCGAGTACCGTTGGGCCCGCCTCGGTGAGACCGAGCCCGCGCCGAAGGTCGCCTACTCGCTCGCCTACGAGCCCTGGCAATGGGTCATCAACTCAGCCCTGTACGTGGACGACATCCACGCCTTGGACCGGGCACGGATCGTCACCACCCTGCTCTGGCTGGTCCCGCTCGCCATCGGGGTCGGGGTGGTCGGGTTTCTGCTGGCACGCAGCATCACGCGCCCCCTGAGCGCGTTCACGGCCGCCCTGCGGCGGCTCGCAGGCGGCGAGATGGATGTCGCCATCCCGGGGCGCGGCCGGCGCGACGAGATCGGCCAGATGGCCGAGGCCGCCGGCGTGTTCCGGGACAGCATGATCCAGGCCCAGACTCTATCGGCCGAGCAGCGGGCCGAGCAGGAGCGGCGGCAGGAGCGCGCCCACTGGGTGGAGGCGGTGACCCGCAGCTTCGATGCCGAGGCGAGCCAGTTGCTGGCGCGGGTCGACACCGCGGCGGCCGGGATGCGGGAAGCCTGCCGGGCGATGTCGGAGACTGCCGCGGAGGCGGCGCAGCAGGCCGGCTCGGCGGCCGGGTCTGCGCAGCAGGCGGCGGCCAACGTGCAGACGGTGGCGGCCGCCACCGAGGAGCTGTCCGCCTCGATCGGGGAGATCAGCGGCCAGGTCGCCAAGTCGGCCGAGATCGCCGGTCAGGCGGTGACGGAGGCGGAGCGGACCGACCGGCAGATCCGCGGGCTCGCCGGGCCGCGGAGAAGATCGGGGAGGTCGTGCGGATCATCTCGGCGATCGCCGAGCAAACGAACCTCCTGGCGCTCAACGCGACCATCGAGGGCGCCCGGGGCCGGCCAGTCGGGGC
>NZ_BACT01000185.1:0-152 GCF_000333255.1 Methylobacterium sp. B1
ATGCCGGTCGAGCTGTCACGCGATTGGCTGGCCAATCTGCTGACGCAGTGCGACGAGCTGGGCTTCCGCCACGACTTCGAGGTGGAGGTGCTGAGCTACGGCCATCTGCCGCTGGCCTATTCGGCGCGCTGCTTCACCGCCCGCTCGGAAAA
>NZ_BACT01000184.1:0-29489 GCF_000333255.1 Methylobacterium sp. B1
CGTTTGCGCACCCCAGCACGCTCTTGTTCTTTCTCCCTTAGCTTGAAGAGGCGCTGGTTGGCATTCGTGAAGAGCAACGTCGTCATTTCAAGCGAGCCGCGTTGGGGGGCAGCCGCCCTGATATCGAGGCGGCGATGACCCGAGATCTAAAGTGCCGCCGCGCCGCGTTTCTGCTCGGGAAGGGCCAGATCGATTTTGCACAACCGGCGGCAGCGGACGAGCACGACGCCTTGATCCCGAGATTGTTTTCGCCCGCCCTCGCCGATGGAGACCGTGTCGTCCTCGGAGTCGAGGCCTGGCCGCGCGAAAGGCATATGCGATCTTTACCCAGTACATGGCAATATTTGTTAGTAGTAAAATCTCCCCAATGGCACCGGATGTGGCCGAAAATTCATCGTCTGGCTTTATCGGGAATGTGCGCTTGTGAGCGACTCAATATCAGGTATATATTCTAGACGAATTGCGATCACACGAATTCGGGCGCGATCATTGCCCAAAATCGATCCGTGAATATATTGGTTGCCCGGGTATCATGGAATCAGCTATGGCTACCAACGGGAAACTTCTCGTACTTATTTCATCAACAATAATTTATTTCGCGCCGATATCGGAAGCGATTGCCGATATCGGAGTGGCGGACGCCAAGATAACTGGCGGAGAACTTTGGATTATAGGCTATTCCGACGAGAAAGAGGCTGATATCAGTCTAGATGGCCGTTTTTACCGTCAGATCGACCATCGGGGATATTTTGAATTCCGCGTGATCTATCATCCAGCGACGTGCATCGCGACCCTGCGCACGACGCGACAAGAGCGTAAGATCGTGGTGGCCAATTGCGGCGAGCAAGGACCAGCGGGACCTCCAGGACCGCCCGGGGCCGCTGCCGCGACCGGCCACAGTAACAGGGTCGAACAGGGCGACAGGATGGACGGCACCAAGCCGTCCGAGTTTAGCGGAACAGCAACATCCAGAACGGCCATCATCGGCCCTCCCGGGCCACCAGGGCCGAGCGGGCCGCCAGGATCCGCCGGCCCGCCGGGTCCCATGGGCCCACCGGGACCCGCTGGCCCGCCGGGGCCTGCTGGCCCACGAGGGCCTGCCGGGCCTGGAGGTCCGGCAGGCAGGGCAGGTCCACCGGGGCGGCCTGCAGCTATGCGACCCACAGTAGCGAGGACGGCGCCCCTTCGTCCGGCTCCCACGAACGCTCCCAACCGACAGGGCGGGAGCGCTCCCAGTTTTGGCGACGATCTCGAAACGAGTGATGGTGTGAGCCCGGGCGACAGGTACTGATCTCTGCACGATCAAGATCCGCCCATGCCGATGCCGGAGCGGATTGCGTAGCCCTGCTCCTCAAAGGACGTCGACGCCTTCCAGCTCCGAACGAGCGGCCGAACAGGAGCGGGCCATCGATCCTCCTTGCGGGGCGCTCACATGTTCCCGGCTGGCGGAAGTGGAATGCGGGCTTAGAGGCCTTGTTGACCATGCAGCCTTGCCGGCAGGCCCTCCACTTTCCGGGCCTCGAACTGCAGGCGATCCGAAGCCGCAGCCGTTCGATGGCTCCCGAGGCGGCAGTTCAAATTTCGCGCTCATACGCACCGGCTCAATTCATGTTGGCCCGTGGCTATAGGAGGCCGAACTGTCAGCGGGATCGGAGCCGGCGCGAGCTTTGTCGATCGACCAGACGACGTCCGTCTCGGAAACGAAAATTGGTCGTCCAACTTCTTTCTCCCTGAGCCATCGCGTAAATCCTGAAAAACCGCTTGTATGGAAAATCATCGGCCGGTCTAACGCTCGAAACGCTTTCATCAACGTCTCAGCCTCAGCTTCACTGATCTCCTTTTTGAGTGCAAGAGTTAGAAGCTCCATTCTGTCAGCCACCTTCTTCGGAGAGTAGCCTTTCACAGACGTGAGTTCACGGGTGCAATTCATCGAGTATCCGGCGCGAGACGTCGGAACCGGAACATCACCACACACGTATAGGGCACGCCCGGAAAACACCGCGAGAGGTCGCTCGTCGGGCGCAGTAAAAAGCACGGCATCCGGCGGGGCTTTCTCGCGGACCACCTGGAGCCAGGATGGCATCTCATTGGGTTCAGGCGCGACTTCCAACGCATAAATGTTCAAGGGGTTCGCGAAGCGCAAATCGGGATTGGTCCAGCGAGGAAATTCGTAGACAACGCACGACAAAAACAGAACGATCAAGACGCCCGCGAGGACAAATGACCGCGATCCGATGCCCGCCCACCGTGAAATTTCAGCTGCGACCACAGGTGCCGAAAATAATAAAGCTGTGAAGAGAAATTTATATCCGACGCCGTCGCGAACCGCGATTACAACGTAGGCAAATTGCAGGCCAAATGACACAACGATGAAGAATGATTGCGACCAAGACAGCCTTTTTCGTCGAAATATGACTGTCAAAAGCAATATTGAGTCAATCGCACAATAGATCCATCCCCATCTGACGAATTGAAGGGGAAAGTCACGAAGCTGCATGACGCTGAACGGAGGGACTTCAGAATCTCGTCCCAGAAAGAGACCATATAGAACAACCAAGCCAAAACTCGCGATCCAAAGTAAATTAATAAGGCAAATCCTTATAAAAGCCCACCTATCGAACGATTTCATACCACGGATCTGTTGCAGAATTTCATAGGCAATCAACGCAGCGAAAACGGCCATGCACGAGGGCAGAAACAAAGGATAGACCAAACCGCTTGCTAAAGACGATAGAGTCGCGAGGATGAGAAATGAAAGCCTCTTGAACTCTAGATAGGCCAATACGGCAAAGACCATCAAGGCAAATGAAGACAGCCCGAAGACCATCGTGTCCATATTCTGTATCTTTTCCATCATCGGCGTTATTCGCGCGTCTCCCAATGCATGATACTCTCTTCTAAATATGCCTAGTATAATATCAGGCAGACCTGAAGCTAGAAGTGCCACTGCAGTGCTTGCGGCTATGATCAGCGGGGCGCGACGCCGTCCAAGAAATAACACTGAACATTCGACGAGTAAGACAAACATCGATATGAAATGGAGTATGTTTACCGGTAGAAAAAGCCTTGTCGGTGAAATTTGGATTAGATTAGAAATGGCCCCTAGCTGCGCCCATCCAACCCAGCCATAATTTAGCCGAAAGCCCGCCATCTCGAACTCTTCGGGCAATCGAGGTAGCCGATTGAGTTGCTGTATAGCCGCAACCTGCATCATGTTATGCCAACCGTAATCCGTTCGGAATGTCTGACTCAGAACGGTGACGATGATCGGGATCGTCAACGCGCAAGCTAAAAGCGCAGGGTATCCGATGCCACGGGGGCTGAGTCTCGGGCGACGGTAAAAAAGAAGAATTGTAGCTACGAATACGTTCAATAAGCTTGCTAAGTAGGAAAATTGCTTGAAGTCTAACCCGACTGATATTGCAATCGGGAGCTCTAGAGACAAAAGCCCGGGAGATAGCACGAAAGCTGCTAAGACTCTCAATCGTATCGGAATTACCTCAGCCAGCAGGGCAACCAATAAAAGTCCCGGGGCTATCGCCAACGATCCAGCAAGGAGCACATTCACAGCTTCTGTCGCCATCGCCGCCATGATGCCTTCCGAAGGGACTGCGCTTACAGCGAAATATTATAAGCAAAAGGCACGAAAGCGCAAATTCGTACAATGGCCGTACCGAGTACTTAATTCAGTGGACATGACGCGCGCTATGTCGATACTGATGAAAGAGTCAACGTAATCGCGGTGAAGGGAATTTACGGAAAGTAAGTTTGCAAAATTGTATTATGATCAGATCTATCATATCAAGTTATCGGAACGCAGTAGAATTTCAAGGTTTTAGCGGGATAAATTCGATAATCGTGAGCGTATCTCAGCACAAAGAAACTCAAACGAAAAATCATGGGTCAGGTCCTTCCACTTTAGAGGCGAACGTCTGATCAGGGCGTGACGGAGAGGAAAGCCAAAAATACTCTCTGAAACGAACTCGCCGAAGCGGTTTTTCTCGGTGGCGGACTACCCGAGGCGAGTGACCCGACTCTCCCGATCCCCGTAATGGGCTAGGCGCGGGCATGTGTTGCGCGCCAGCTCCTGTCGGCTCCGAATGAGCGAAAGCGCGCTCGGTGTTGGTTCGAACGTATGAGCTGCCGCCGCTCAAGACAGGTCAGATGCGAAGGAAGCGCTAGGTTCGATGGTGCTTGCGACGCTTTCGGGAACGCTTTTTAGCTTCACTTGGGTCCAACTTGGGGTCATCAAGCCAAGACACCTCGATACAGACCACGCTGGTCGTCAGTGTGAAGAGACGAGTTTGACTATGGTATATTGGATCTAATACGCGTCATAAAATCATATCAAGGCTTGTCGCTCTCTACAACTAGACTAACTCAAGGCGCGCTGTGGAATTAATACTCGATTAGCCGATGTAATTTTTCGATTCACAACATTTTGTTTCTAAGTAATGATTCTAACAAATAAAGCTGACTTTCTCAGTGGAAGTACCATATCGATGTTGCGCGCACTCATAATTAACCGTGTTCATCATAGAAATGACGACGACAATCAGAAACTGAAGAATGTGGTCCCGGGCGAGCAGTGTGGATTCTGTGAAATTGTGGCCCGCCAAAAAGACAAATGAAGCCATGTATAAAGCGCCTGCATTGTTATTGTATTCCGAATGGCTCAAAAGTTTCGCAACGGGCTTGACGATTAGAAAATACAAGGTAATCGCCAGCCCTGGAAGGCCGATCTGCGACGCGATATCTAAATAGCCATTATGCCCCTGAGAGGCAATTTCGAACCAGCTTCCTCCTTTCGCGTAATCATAAACTGGGCTTGCGGATCCAATGTACCAGAAAGATCCATATCCGGCACCAAATCGCCAATGATCTGAGATATAAGCTATCAATACTCTCCAAATTTGTGAACGACCCGTCAATGTGTCATCGCGATCTAGAGGTTCTAATAACAATTCTCCATACCACAGCAGGATGACCACTACACAAAACGTGCCCGTCATTGCAACTGCGAAAGCAAGCGGCCAATCCCTATGATTGTTGGCGCGAAACGCATGGCCCATAAGGAGAGCCAGTAAAACGAGTGCGGTAGAAGTCTTGGATCCTGTTTTGATCAAAAATGTGAATGCAGCTATGATAAAGATCCAATTCAAAACGCGCAGACGCTTTGTCTCCCGAAAATACAGAATGATCACGGTTATCGCGCAGATTGCACCCATGAAATTTTTCTCGGGATAGATGCCACGCCAATCACCAATGAGAGCAGCATCCCGACCCGCCTCGGGCTGATGAATGCCAATGTTCGGGAAGAGCAAGACAGTCGCGTAGCTTGCGAGGATTACCAGCATTAATACAATACGGACGTGCGCAATAGTCTTTGCGGCACCTAGCGACTTGACAGCGATAGCAACTGAAAGAGCCACAATCGTCGTCAAGGCCAAACGGCGGGTCGCGATTGACGGATCGATAGCCCAGACGATACTCAGCCAACAGTACGCCAATACAACGCGAATGTCTGCTGCAAGCGCGGACAAGCCTCGAAAATCGCGATGAATGCCAGCTCCGACCATCGTAAATAATAAAATAAAAACATATGCTAGTTGTCGGATGGGATTTCCCTCAGTCATTGATGTGGTGCCCGCGCTCATCCCGTCCTGGGTGATTGGTGCACTGATGACCATTACGCAAAGTGCAAAGAAAGCGATCGACATGAGGCTTTCATGACCAGATGATTTTGAACTGCTGTCGATGGCACTGAGTGAAGCTGTCTGCATGAACCTATTCTCATCCGATGAGAGTGAAATTACTCCGCTTTTAAACAGCGTAACTGAAGTAAATCTCATTGCGGAAGCTCCGCGTTAAAGGCCCTGCTTCGCCTTTGATGCCGGCATGCAATAATTGATATCTCATGTTGTTGAGATCTCCTGAAATCAAATTATTTCCTCATTTTCGCGCCTTCGATAGTATTTTACTCGATAAAGTGGTCGACGTCTTAAGATGTGCGCGTCCGTTTTTCTGAAATCAATCGACGGTCGGATGCTGGCGCAGAAAGCAGTTCAGAATGAATTAAACTTATATGTTTATTCGGTGGGCGCTTATCCTTCCAAATCGGCATGGCCTATTGCCTTCACTGAAAGGATCATCTCGATTAGAAACTTAGCACAATGTAAAATCAAAATTCATCCATCGCTAATGCAACTCGTTAATTGGGCTGAAGACCCCCTTCAATGCAGACAGGAAAACAGCCAGACTTCAGCAAGCGATGCCGCAACAATTGAAATCTATTTCACGTCGAGCGAAACCGGCGGCGCCTCAGTTCAATGCATCGAACATATAAGGCACCTGTTCAGAAGATGGTCCATGTTAGCCCGCGCCTTAGTCGCATCTCCCTTGAGAGCCATTTTCGTACCAAAACGTCGGCATCCGTTTTTATTTGCACGTTCATACGAAAGCAGTAGATTTAGAAGAACCTGATATTTCGATCAGCCTCTCGTACCCTGATTCGGTAAGCGTATCACACCGTACTACCTATACCGGAGATCGCTCATCGAGCAATCTTGCTTCGGCTAGATTCCGTTTACGAGGGCCCGAAATGGCATCGACGCTATGGCGCATCGCCTCCTTAAGTCTTTCGATCTGTCTGAGCGCAGGTTTGGGTGGATGTCTGAGCTTGACGGTTTTGGATTCCATCGCTCCGATGCTGTCCGCTGATCCTGGGCCGGTGTCTGAGCTCGATGACGATGGACTGGTCGAGACGCCCCGTCTACGCCCGAGCGGCAATGGCGTGGACCCGATAACCGTACTCGCTCATCGCACACATGATCGAATGCGCGTTACATCCGTCGCCGCGAGGGAGGGCCTGCCGGCCTTCGCGGCTGCGGCGTCAACAAGCGAGCGGAACTCGGCAGTTTCGCGAAGGCGTGTCCAAGCCACGCAACGGCAAGTCAGCAATGCCGAGATCGCAAAGCGAGATCGTCAAGCGGAGGTCCTCATTCGGCAATCTGTTCGATCAATCTGCCAAGGATGCCAAGACTGAATGTGCGATACCGGTGCACCGTGCGCGGGTGTCAGCGACGACAACAGAGCGGAGATCGATTTTCGGTGAGCGTAGGCAGCCAGAGACGTACCTCGAACGGCCACGCAGATGACGCAGTTAACGCTCGGATCGCTCTGTATCACAGGATAGGTTGGATGTTCATATGACAGCGGCGTCGCTGCCGTCGAAGGAGACTCCATGTGGGGCTGAGACGCTCGGCGCCACCAGGTGCCGATAAATTCTTCATCCTTGGGGCGCCGCTGCGATCAATCCGCAACGCCGCGGGTGAGCCGACCGACAAGTCACCTCTGACGAGCTGGCTCGCAATTGAACAACATCGTCCATTCGAGCGCCAGCCAGCCTTTCCGTTTACTTTAAGCGCTTCGTGCTCAAGAACGTGGGACTTACCTCAAAATCTTGCGGGCGGGCAGAATACCATCTGCTTTGACAATCGTTTAGGCAATTCCAAGCAGCTGAAGCGCTATGTCACGCGGCGGGACATGCAGAGAGGCGAAAACTCGACTGATCTCGGTCGAGTCAAAATTTTCGTTGGCCCGGTATCGACAATGAGGATCAGATATGCGTAGTTAACCAAGGCCTGAATAATAGAGTGTACGGATTTGCGCCAAGCTCAGCCCGCTCTTGAATTTCAGCGCAGCACGCATGGCTCAAGGTCTCGATTGATTCGGGCCGGTGATGGTTTGATCATTGCGGCTCTATGCGTTGCGTCGGGGCTGCTGCTCTGCGCGAGCATCATATATTTGGTGGTATATCGCATATCTCCAGTTATCGCTCCGATAAATGCTCGCAGATCAATAGTGGTATGGCGTCGCTTTGGCTCGCTCGTGATTCAAGAAATTCGATCTTGGCGGTGATCGATTTGGACAAGGCTGACGATTATTGTTGGTTTCCTAGGCTGATCCACGCGAATGCGGAAATCTATTGAAAACCTTTGTCAAACAGTGACAATCTTATCGGATTGGTGCTGAACATCAATCCGAATTAAACGCTGTCGGCCCGTTCCCCCAGACTAGGTGAGCAAAATGATCAAAACTATGTGTTGACGATTGAGCGGCGGCATCAATCGCTAGCCATAGTCCGACAGATTATCAATTCAACTCATAAAACTCAAGCACGGTCCGCATTCACTGCAAAATTCCATCCTGACAATTATTTATTAGAGACATCGAAATAAATACGATATGTGTCAATTATACTTCCAAAGATGGGAACTGGACGACCAAAAATGCGTCAAAGCGCTTGACAAAACCGCGGTGAGCGGGTTGGCCGCGTATGGATTCTTCTGTATCCAACCATGGTTGAGGCGAGGTTGAGCCGCTTCTGTCATCCAAATCTGAGAAGCCGACAGGTAGGAGACCGCGCGCCTCGGATCGGGCGGCGCTGTCGGGCAGCATCAGCGTCCTGTGCGATGGCATGCAGGGGAAGCGTCTGCAGCGTTCTGAGATGAGCTGCAGCGGCAAGACGAGTTGGCGGCGGCGGCTGGGCGCGTGGCAAGTGGCTGGGATCTGGACGGCTCTGCACCGCGCGATGCTCGAGCAGCTTCAGGATGCCGCTGCGCTCGACTGGGCGCGCGCAGCCCTCGACAGTGCCTGCCTGCCGGCAAAAAAAGGGCTGAGCAACCGGCCGGAATTCGACCGACTGTGGGAGCAATGTACGAAGAGCCACCTCGTCGTGAATGCCCGGGGTACGCCGCTTGGCCTGACCTTCACCGGTGTCTGCTGTCACGACTGCCGAATGCTGGCGGCGATCCTCGACGCGGCGCCGGGCGTGCGCACCGGATGGCGGGGGCGCCCGCGAGGCACACCAATTGAGCTGCAGGCAGACAAGGGCTACGATCATCGTTGCTGCCGACGCGAGGGTTGGACCCGCGGCATCACACCATCGATCGCTCGACGGGGCATCGAGAGCAGCCAGCATCTCGGAGGCCATCGCTGGAGCGTGGAGCGAACTGCGGCCTGGCTCGCCCCAGTCCGTCGACTGAGCATCGGCTACGCGCAACGCTCTGACATCCATCTCGCCTTGCCGACGCTCGCCTAAGCCCTCATCTGCAGGACACAGCTCAACCGCTTTGGTCTCTGACTCTTAGGCTGTTTGTTCGAAACGCTGCGGCATCAGTCACTGATGGCCCGTGGCCAAGCTCGAGCAAATGACGTTTCCAACCATAAGGATTTGGCTCGGGAAAGTGGCTCCTGAGCAGTTGATTCTAGGCTGCCTTTGATCGCATCAGCGTGCCGAAACGCGCGTTCGGTTTGGGCCCGCTGATGCGACTAAACCTGTCTTTCCGCTAACATGCCGATTTGCGAATCCAAGACCGATGCCCTTTTCCGCCAACAGGGAACGATACCATTCGACCGTATGGCAACACAGGGCATTACCGGCACGCCCATCCCGGAGCGCCTCGTGGATATCCGACACGGCGCTCCCGATCGACCGATGTGCCCGAAATGCGAGTCGCTCTTCAGCTTTGGCAAAACTAACACGATAGTTTCGACGATCCTCACCGACGTCCACGAAGGAGACGGCGGGGGCAGACTCGCTTGCTAACCAGACCTGATAAGCTATTTCTGAGATCTGGAAGTTCTCATAACCTATGTTTAACGCTTGACCGGCAATGGCCGCATCGGGCGCATCCAGGGCAAACAAAATAGCTCGCGCGACGTCATCGACGTGGATGAGAGGCCGCCATTGTGCGCCATTTCCCGCTATACTGATACAGCTAAGCTCATAAGCATCAAGAGCCATCTTGTTGACGACTAAGTCGAAGCGCATCCGCGGCGACAGGCCGAAGACGGTGCCGTTACGCAAGGATACGGTGGAAAAAACCGAGCTATTACGACTCAATACGGCTTCTTCGGCTCTTGCACATGTCTCTGCATAGAGTGTGAGCGGCCGAAGCGCGAATTCCTCATCGACGTCGCTTCCAATATGTTCACCATAGACTGCGCAGGAACTTGCGAAGATATAGCGTTTGACCCCGGACCTTTCAGCAAGAACCACCGACGCTATTCGCCCTCGCTCATTGATCGATCGCGTGAGTTCTGAATCGAGGTCGCCGGACGGATCATTCGACAATGCAGCCATATCGACCACAGAGTCGCAATAATCGAAAACTCCTGGCGGAAAGTGGCGGATGTCACATTGTAAAATCTCCAAAGCGGAATGATCACGAAGGCAACGCAACGACTGTTGCCCGAAAAAGAACGCGTCGATTGCGCGAACGCGGTAGCCACTTTTGAGAAGCTGTGCGACGAGGACAGAACCAATATATCCGCCGGCTCCGGTGACAGCGACCGTCCTCTGCATCGTGAACACCCCGCTCGAAGCTCTCGGATTTCATGACGCAGAGGCGTCAATGGGTGTAGACAATCCCAACAAAGATAGCATCCGGTCAGCTTTTGGATGCCATCCTAAATATATCGCTGGCGTAATGATTGTGCTCTCAGTAAGCATCCAATTTGAATACAAGACACATTAAAACTGTTTTCAAAACAATTTTGACATCAAGCATAAGGCCGGCATTTGATACATACCAAAGATCAAGAGCAACGCGCTTTTCCATATCCGTAGCACAGGGCGTTGCGCCTCGTGACCCGTTAATCTGTGCCCAGCCTGTGATACCAGGGCGCACATGAAATCGAGAATTGTAATTTGGTATTATTTTACTGTAATAGATATCGTGGGAAACTGCGTGCGGCCGGGGCCCGACGATTGCCATTTGACACTTAATAACATTTAACAACTGCGGGAGTTCATCGAGACTGCTGCGCCTCAAAAACTTCCCAATTCGAGTTACCCGGGCGTCGCTGCGACTCGCTTGTAGGACGATGGGCCCGTTTTCTTGGACGTACATCGTACGAAACTTATATATATTGAACCTACGGCCATTCAGTCCGGTGCGTTCTTGCCTGAACATGATAGGTCCAGGACTGTCGAGTGATATCAAAATGGCGATCAACATGAAGAGTGGCATAAGAAGGAGGATGGCTGCTGCCGCAACTGCCATATCGATTGCGACATGTGCGCCGTGCCGAATATTGGATGTGTGGTCAGCTCCCGCTCGAGCTCCAGGATCTGAGGTCACAAGCAACCCGTTTTCAGCAGAACTCATCGCTTAAGCCTCCTCGATCTATTTCAAATAATCGATTGAGTAAAAGCGGCGTGTCGGATGCGAAACTCCGACTTTATTTCCTCCTCCTTGATAAAGACTATAGGAAAACGTTCTGCACATACACTGTGCCCTTCACAGTAAGCTAAATATCTAATACTTTACCAAAATTAATTTTATTGCGTTGTTGTATGATTGCGATTCTTGATCTTGCGCCATACGGTTTGGCGTGTGCTCTTACGACAAAGACGCATCGACTTTCGTCGGTTGAAGTCTGCAGCTCGGCGCTTTTGCAGTTCTGAAATTCCGTACGAATGACTTTGCTACTCGACGCGTCCGCAGAATTCGCTCAGGCAAGAGTCTGCGGCGCACGCTAACAGGCAGCCCGCTCTTAAATTTATGGCTACTGCCTGAACTCAGTGCACGACCTAAGCATCGTATCTGAATGCTCTATATCGACTCTCGCAGCGCTTGGCAATAGCGTTAATTTGCATTTACCAGCCGGATGTACTGACAGCAGGCGCGGCTTCTGGTAGTAAAAAGATCGATTTACAAAAGTCTACCGGATTGCAATTCGGCGGCGACGCAGAAACGAGCAACATAATGATTAATGATTTTGATCGATAAAATCCTGAGCGATATTTATCGCTGCTTTGATGATGCGAGGTCTTTATAAGAGCGTTCCGCAAAACCAAGACCTAGTCGTCGCGATAGCTCAAAAGATGGGAAAGTAGATATCGCTTTCTAACCGCGTTGGATTGGGGAGGGCCCGCCCTCCGCAGGTTTTCGATGAGATTCGCCCGAGCCTGATGAATGGGTGGAGTCGCATCGCGCCGTTCCAGTCGTCGAAAGCAAGCTTCAACGCAGGTCGTGCAGTGGACCTGTGCCTCGGCCAGAGGGGCTCAATTGCTCTGCCTTCAGCGTCAAAGGGGCAAATTCTATGCGTGAATTTTTCCAGCCATGCTCGATGAGGTGAAAACGGTTTCTCGTCCGAGGGGCCGTTGATTTTTCTCGTCAGCCGAGCGGTCCAGTGCCGGCAATGCGGCCACTGATGCTGTTCAAATTGTATTGGCTTGCTGCTTTCATTGGCAAAACCGCTATTTTCGAGCCTGAATTTGAAGCGGTTCCCACCTATCCAATCGACACTTGCCATAGATGCGGAAGCGCGCCTCGAAACCGCTATTCCTGTGCGTCGAATTCGGTATTGCGTTCCGTGAAGCGGCTGGATATAGGTTAACGAACTGTTAAGATGCCGTGTTGGCCCTACACCCGTATGATATAGGAGGGATGTAGAGATGTCGCATTTTGGCCGGCTGTCGACATACTTCGAATGGTCAGGTGCTGTTCAGTGGCGGCACCGCGTGGCCGTGGTTGTGCGGCCAGAGGGTAAAGTGTCTGGCCCTCGTGACGACAACACTCTCCAGCCACGGCCGGTTTACGGTGCGCTATTTGATGAGTCGAGCCCGCAAACGTCGCTGATCCGTGTCGGCGGGATTCCGACCGCACTGCTATCGCGCAAACAACTGGCACGGCGCATGGATGAGGATTGCCGTTTGGCAGCTTTGGGGCATCTTGTTGAACCCAGAATAATCGTTGCATCCAATGGATCGGTAATTGCCAGATTTCATCTTGATAAGAACTTCCGAAGATTTATTTCGAAAGCCTCAATCGTCGATGCTGATGGTGCATCGCTGGTCTTTGCGTCGCGCTTGTTTTGTCGAAGCCCGCTGCCCGAGCGGGTAGCGACGACTGATCTCATCCACGACTGCGCCGATCTAGCATCCCAAAAGTGCATACGTTTTTACTTCCTCGGCGGAAAGCCTGAGGTGGCTTTGCGGGCATCGCAGAAGTTGAAGCTGATTTTTCCGGATCTGCAGGTGGTGGGATGCCGCGACGGATATTTTAATCGCGCCGATGAGGATGAGATCTGTTCTGAGATACTTAGCACCGGAGCGCAGGTCTTATGGCTCGGTCTAGGCAGTCCGATGCAAGAAGAGATTGCCTGCTCCTGGCAGAAGAAATTGGGCGGTTTGGCCTGGATCAGAACCTGCGGCGGGCTCTTCGATCACATCGCGGAGGATGTTCCCCGAGCGCCACTATGGATGCAGGATATCGGTCTGGAATGGCTATACAGGATATATCAAGAGCCGAGACGATTACTTTTACGATATTTATGGTCCAATCCCGTCGCAATATTTTATCTTTTGACCCAAACGTCAGACGAGCCGATCTATCGTGAATCAGTGGCACTGAAATGATTAAATACGTTATTTATGGCCGAATATTGATTGTGGACGATGTACAGAAGAAGCGGGCCCATGCCCAAGTGCCGGGCTAGGTGACAATCAATGAGGCGGATTGGGATGTGCGCTGCGGTGACGTTGACGGAGCCGATCCAGCGTTCCGTACCGAAAGCCTCGATACGGTCGCAGCCGACCGTGTACTTCTTTGCCAACCATTCCTCATCTGGTGGTGTCGGCGAGCTGTGGAGCGATCTGGCTGCTGGATTGGCGGCTAAGGGATTTCGGACACGTCTCATCGCGCTTTGGCCGAGTGCCGACACATCGATGGCTGGCGATGAACACGTCGCTTGGCACCACATGGTCTCCGAGAAGCCACGATCGACACTTCGTCTTCTCTGTTTGATCAGAGATCTTGTTCTGCTCTTCAGGAAGGATACGCCAGATTGTGTCGTGACGGCGATGCCTGCCACAAACCTATTGGTTCCCGTGGCGGCTTTGCTTTCCTACAGGCGCATTCGAGCTATTACATCACATCATACACCTGCGAATACGTTGAAATGGCCTATGAACTGGCTTGATCGATATGCATCTATGCCGCCGAACGTCTCGGCGTCGGTCAGTGTCTCGAAGACGGTCGCGACGTCGTATCACTTGAAGCGGGGCTGGCTGCGATCAAAGCAGCGGGTCATCAGCAACGCGCTTTCTCCCGCGATCGAGCAGCATCTTTCGGAATTGTCCCGGATGAGGCAACCGCGCATCGGGGGTGATGCCTCCTTTCGCGTTATAAGCCTCGGCCGCCTCTCAGCGCAAAAGAATTACGACGTCTTGATTAAAGCGGCGTTGTACATGCCAAACGTGATTGTGAGCATCATAGGGCATGGACCTGAAGAGACGAGATTGCGTTCCCTGGCTGACCGCCTCGGTGTGACGGATCGGGTAAAATTTCTCGGACGCATGGGCCGCAAGGACGCACTTCGCGTGCTCGCGGCGGCCGATGTCTTCGTGCAGATGAGTCGCTTCGAAGGCCATAGC
Organism: Methylobacterium sp. B1; assembly: GCF_000333255.1. Classification (NCBI taxonomy): domain Bacteria; kingdom Pseudomonadati; phylum Pseudomonadota; class Alphaproteobacteria; order Hyphomicrobiales; family Methylobacteriaceae; genus Methylobacterium; species Methylobacterium sp. B1. The sequence goes on from NZ_BACT01000184.1 coordinate 14,447, forward strand.
CTCGCACTCATCGAAGCGGCCAAACTTGGGTTGCCGCTTGTCGTTTCGAATATCCCGGTCCAATTGGAATTTATCACTGACGAGATCGGCCGACACTGCGGCATTTCAGTTGATCTCGACGATGAGCGTGGCTTAGCCCGCTCGATTGACCGATTGTCTTTCGATCGTGAATATTATGAGGATATGGCTTTGCGATCAAGACGTATCGCGGCAGCACTTTCATTCGATAAAACCATGTCACTCTATGAAGATCTTGTGTCTTAACGTCGGTTTTCGCCCGAGGAATGGGTAACGTTCGTCCGAAAGAGTCCTTCGATGCGGAACTGGCAATGAAGCTCACAATCGGGATTAAAGTTTTTAATGAGGCCGCCCGGATCGGGCGGGCGATCGAAACTGCGCTTGAGGCCGCCGCTCCGTACGGTGGTGAAGTCTTGATCGCTGATAGCGGATCCACGGACGGTACGCTGGAGATTGCGTTGCGGTACGACGTAAAGATCGTCCAATTGGCGAATCCAGCCGAGCGCTCGTGCGGCGCTGGTGCCCAACTCGCGTATATGTTCGCCCGCGGAGAGTTCTTCTACCTTCTCGACGGTGATATGGAGATCGATCGTTCATTCCTGCCGTGTGCGATACCATTTTTGGAGACGCATCCGGATTTCGCCGGGGTCGGGGGGCGTGTCGAAGAGGCGAATGTCGAGAACCATGAATTCCGCACACGGAAAATCAATGCGGAAAGGAGATGCGCTTATTACCCTCGTCTGATCGACCGTCTCGATTGTGGGGGGCTTTATCGCGTCTCGGCGGTAAAGCAGAGCGGGTATTTCGCAGACCGAAATTTGAAATCATTTGAAGAATTTGAGCTCGCTTCGCGATTGATTGCGGATGGCTGGAAACTCACCCGGCTCGATGTTCCTGCCGTCGTGCATTATGGGCATGCGTCCGAAAGCTATAAGCTCCTGCGGGCTCGATTTCTATCTGGCTACGCGAACGGCGTCGGCCAAGTTTCTCGGGCAATCCTCGCCCGGCCTCGCGGTCGGCAAGCGCTTTCTAAACTTACGCAGTTCTGGACATGCGCTGTCGTCGTGATCTGGTGGGCCGCAATTCTCACATTGACGATATTGGCAGTCTCAGACTGGCATTACCTCGCGTACCTTCTCGTGGCGATTGTCCTACCCGTGCTGTTTCTCATGCTGCGGCGCGGCTCAGTGCAAGCCGGGCTATATTCGTTCGTGGCGTGGAACACGGTTGCAATCGGCTTTTTTGCGGGGTTCGCCGCATCGCGCCGATCGCCGACGGAACGATTGGAGGCGGTGATCATCAGGGGGTGAATAAATGGCAAGTCACGGTTGCTGATCTTGGGGAAATTCGGGCTTGATGTCTCATTCGCTCAAGACGTGAATTTAAAACCTCGGCCTTTGTCTCGATGGCTGTGTTCAAGTAATTAAGGTCGTAGTTCGGAGATCGAGAAAAAGGGAAGGCGAGGCTGATTGTGGGCGTCCAGACCATAACTGAATCAGGGGTAGGCCAATTGTTCGCTTCGGTTCAATTCGCGATGCGGCCGAACACCGCGATGCTCTGCGGAAGAAGCGGGTGCGGATCGACCGGCGACCGACAGGTCTGGCAAATCCCCGTGTGGTGCCGGGATTGGGTCAATTGGCGGTCCGTTGCTGCACGAGGGTTCATGGTTGCAGCCAATGTTGGTTGAGTTGATGCTGGCTGAACTCGGTCTTGCGGACCCGAAGATGACCGGGCGATCTGCGGTCGCGCATTGCATGTGGAGGCTTCGTCGGCCGTTCGATCAGCGAAGCTCGTCGATGATGCGCCTGTCGCTGTCCGTGTCTTTACGCGGTCTCGCCCTGTTGCTTTGGGGGCTCGTGCTGCTGCCCGTCGCTCGTGCGGAGACCTATCTCTGGCGGCCGGTGAAGATCGGCGGCGGTGGATTCATAACCGGATACTCATCCGATGCCAGCGGGTCGACGCGCGTCGTCAGAGCGGATGTGTACGGAGCTTATATCTGGAGCGACACGGCCAATCGGTGGATCCAATTGGTGACCACCGCGTCGATGCCGTCGACGTTTCACGTTCAGAACGGACTCAACGAGGGGGTGTACGAGGTCGTCGTTGCCCCGTCCGACGCGCGCCGGATCTATCTGGCTCTGAAGGGAAGGGTCCTTACCTCGCGGGATGGAGGGCGGTCATTCGCCGCCTCATCGACAGCTCCGTTCGAGCATGGCTTCGATCCGAATAGCGAGTTCCGCAATTACGGGCCGTTCATTTCGGTCGACCCTGTGCGTCCGGACGTTGCGCTCGTCGGAACTCCGGCCGATGGTCTCTGGCGTACCGATGACGGCGGCGTGACGTGGTCACGCATCCCGACCGTGCCTCCGGCGATGGATCTACGCCCGGCGCAGGACGGCCATCAGAGCCCCGGCATCATCACGTGGTTCGAGAAACCGGGCGGCCAAGTCGCAGGGCGCGTCTGGGCGATGTCGGCCGGAAACGGCCTTTTCGCCTCGTCCGACGGCGGCCGAAGCTTTTCCCGCCTGGCATCCGACGGGCAGGGCGGGCCGTCGCTTCTCACGCAGGGCGCCTTCGCGCGCGACGGGACCTTCTTCGGTGTCGATCGCGAGACACGAATGGCTTGGCGTTATCGCGGGGGTGCATGGCAGAGCCTTACATCCAACGGAGGCCTGCCAAGCCTGCCCTTCGCAGCCGTGGCGATCGACCCGGACGATTCACGCATCCTCGTCATCGATGAAAGCGGGACGGTGTTCCGATCGAATGACGGAGGACGGTTGTGGACACGACTGGCGCATGAGTCCCGGGTCGGGTCCGGCGACCCGCCATGGCTTCGCGTGAGCAATGCGTCCTACTTCGCCATGAGCCGTATCATGTTCGATCCTGTGAAGAAGGATCGGCTCTGGGCTGGCGCAGGCATGGGCGTGTTCTACGCCGACCTCTCCGACTCTTCGCGGACAGTGACGTGGGTCAGCCAGACCCGGGGGATCGAGGAGCTCGTCGCGAACGACGTCAACCAAGCCACAGGGCAGGCCCCCCTGTTTGCGGTCTGGGATTTCGGTATTCACGTCAAGCGGGACCTGACGGCGTACTCAACGACATACGGTCCGAAAGAGCGTGTGCTGATCGCAGCACAGCAAGTGGCGCTGACACCCGCCAATCCGCGATTCGTCGTGACGAATGCGTCCGATACCCGAACGTCCTGCTGCTCGGAAGACGGCGATGCCGTGCTGGCCGGGTACAGCTTGGATGGCGGCGACAGCTGGACCAAATTCGCCGCGCTTCCGACCCCGCCGGGGACCCGTCCCGAGGACCCCTGGCGCATGGCGTTCGGTACGATCGCGGTCTCGGCCGGCGACACCAACAACATCGTCTGGGAGCCGACCTATAACCGCGCTCCGTTCTACACGAAAGATCTCGGCCGAAGCTGGCGACGGGTGGTACTGAGCGGCGAGTCCCTTCCGTTCACGGGCTCACATCCGCACATATACCTGTCGCGGAAGACACTCACGGCGGACGGCACGCGGCCCGGCGTCTTCTATCTCGTCCACAGCGGGGAGGGGGCGAATCAGCGGCTCCAAGGGCTTTGGCGGACGGGCGACGGTGGCGAGACTTGGCGCCACGTCTTCAAGGGTGAGATCGCGCCGAACACCGGGTACGCCGCGAAGCTCCGCGCCGTGCCAGGTCGACCGGGCGAGCTCTTCTTCACGTCGGGCATCCCGTACGCAACGGGGACGCCCCTGAGGCGCAGCCGCGACGGCGGGGAAACCTGGACCTCGATCCGCGGTGTCAGCCAAGTGGATGATATCGCTTTTGGTCGACCAAATCAGGCAGGTTATCCTACAATTTTCTTATCCGGTCGGCTGAATGGCGAATATGGATTCTGGCGATCGATTGATGAAGGTGAGAATTGGACGAAGATAGGGGCTTTCCCCGTCGGCAGCTTGGATCAGGTCACTGTTCTCGGCGCCGACACCGATCATTTCGGCCGTGTCTACGTGGGTTACATGGGGTCCGGTTTCCTGGTCGGGGAACCGGCCGACTGCAAAGCGAAGCCCTACGCATTCGGAGAGGACGCAGAATGCTTTTCGCTGCGCTGAGACCCGCGAACGCGGCCTCTCCGGTCCCCGTGTGGCCCCGAAGATCGGCGCTGTGGCGACTCCGGCAATGAGTCTCCGGCTGGGAAATCGTCATCTCGGTCGGGACCTGACCAGCCGGACATGGATCTCGGCAATTCAGCAGTCCTGATTGAGGTGGCCCTGTTCAAATCGGTAGCGGAGCTTTCGATCTGTGATGATGCGATCTGTTCTGCACGATCTCACCCGCCGGATTCAGTATGGTCGGTCTACGAGCTTGGGAGCCGGGTCCTTGCTGTCAGGGCACATCGCTTCGGGGGGCGAGGCCGTTCGGCACCCGGCTTGGCCGAAACTCGGGTCTCGCGAGGTTCCCCTCATCCTCGATCTCGATGGAACGCTCCTGCGGACGGATGTCCTCTACGAGAAGGCGCTTGCGTTGGTGCGGGCCGATCCGCTGAACGTCCTGCGCATGCTCTACTGGGCCGTGGGCGGCCGCGCCCACCTGAAGCGGCGCATGGCCCAGGCTGTCACGCTCGACATCGAGGCGCTGCCGGAAAACCCCGAGCTGGTCGCCTTCGCAGAGGCCGAGGCCAAGGGAGGCCGGCCGATTCACATGTCGACCGCCACCGACAATGTGACGGCCTCCCAGATCGCCCGCCGCTTCCCGTTCATCAGCAGCGTCATCGCCAGCGACGGGCAGACGAATCTGAAAGGGTCCGCCAAAGCGGCTGAGCTCGCCCGCCGTTTCCCGCTCGGCTTCGACTATGCGGGCGACAGCCGCGCCGATCTGCCGGTGTGGCATGCCGCCCGGCAGGCGATCGTGGTCGGCGCCACCCCGGGGGTGGAGCGCGCGGCCGGCAGAGCAGCCGACGTCGCCGGCGTCTTCCGGCGCCCGCCCTACGGTCGCCTGCTCCTCAAGAGCATGCGGTCCCATCAATGGGCCAAGAATGCGCTTGTTCTCGTGCCCGCAGTCCTGGCCAACCGCTTCCTCGACCCGTCCGCCCTCGGATCGCTCGCGATCAGCTTCGTGGCGCTCTGCCTGATCGCCTCGGCGACCTACATCCTCAACGACATCTGGGACGTCGCGGACGATCGTCGGCATTGGTCAAAGAAGAACCGTCCTCTCGCCAGCGGCCAGTTTCCGATCGTCTACGGCCTCGCCGCCGTGCCGGCCGGTCTGGGAGCCGGATTCCTGCTCGGCGCGCTGGCTGGCCCGAAGGTGGTTCTCACGTTGGCAGCCTATACCGGGCTGACGCTCGCCTACTCGTTCTACCTCAAGCGGGTGGTCCTGCTCGACGCCTTGACGCTCGCCAGCCTCTTCACGATTCGTTTGGCGGTGGGCACCGCCGCGGTGGAGGCCATCGCCTCGCCGTGGCTGTTCGTGTTCTCGATGTTCCTGTTCACCTCACTGGCCTTGGCGAAGCGCCACACCGAGATCGCCCGTGCCACGGCGCGCGGCGCGGCTCAGATCAACGGACGCGGCTACGTGGCAGTGGATTTGCCCCTCGTGCTGGCCGCCGGTGTCGCCGCGGGCACGTCCGCGCTCCTGATCTTGGTGTTCTACGTGATCGACGACGCGTTCAAGCAGACCTTCTATGGCGATGTGGCATGGCTCTGGGGCTTCCCCCTGGCGCTTTCGATTATCCTGGGGCGAATCTGGGTCGCGTGCCAGCGCGGCACGCTGCAGGATGATCCGGTTGTCTTCGCGCTGACGGACCGGCTGGCGTTGACGGCCGGCAGTGCGCTCGCGATGTGCTTCGTGCTGGCTTGGGCGGGCTTTTCGGTCTGAGATGATGCGGCTCTACCTGCAGGACCTCATCCGCCTCGACCAGCGCGTCCGATTTCTGCTCGCGGGCGGCTTCGCCTCGGGCGTGAGTTGGGCATCACGCTTCCTGTTCAACACCGTAATGCCGTTCGCGCTTGCGGTCGCCACAGCGACCGCGCTCGGCATGGTGATTGGCTTCCTGATCTACCGCAGCTTCGTCTTCCCGGGCTCGTCGCGATCCCTTGCCGCGCAACTCGGGGGGTTCCTCCTGGTCAATCTGATCGGGGGACTCGTCACCGTGGCGGTGGCGATTGTCGCACGCGATGGGCTGTTGATGCCGCTCGGCCTTACAGAGATCGCGGCGCCTGCCGCGCACGCGATCGGTATCATGGCCGGTGCCGTCGCCAACTATATTGGACACAAGACGGTCACCTTCAGGACGGCCTGAATGCTCCTCCGAGAGCGCTGATCATGCCCCCGTGCTGCTTTCCCGCGCGCGGCGTCAAAACGGACTGTCGCGCATCCGCGGATCATCCCCTCGCGCCTTGCCGCGCACGTTCGTCGGCTGGAGCGGCGCGAGACCCGCCGAAGCCGCGCCGGTCCGGTCGAATCGCGCCGCCTGGAGTCCTCCGTTCCGGAAGGCCGGGGATGCAGCGGCTAACCCGAGCCAGACGCCGCGATTTCGCGATCGCTGAGGTGTCGGCAACGTCGTGTCGAACGGTGGTCTGAGCGGCTTCGGCTGGCGCGGTCGTCTTGATCCTGGAACCGCGCGCTTATCCCCGGAACCGGCGGTCGATTCGTTGCCGCGCAGCCAGGTTGTACTGCGCGTCGCGAGCGATCAGGAGGTCGAGCGGTCGGTTCGCTAGCAACCGATCCCGTTAAGCCGCGCCCCGCTGGCGCATGAGCCAGCATCCAGCGAGCAGAGCGGCACAATTGCCAGAGATGAAGACCGCGAGGATCGAGAAAACCAAGCCGCTGCCGATCGTGGAGATGAACGCAACGAGAGCCGCTGCGAAAGCCGAGGCGATGATAAAGACCATGTCTTGGCATCCTCGCTTGGAGCAATCGCCAGCTCACGCCGATCGTGAACTCTCCTCGTCAATCGTTACAGAAGCGTAAACAGTAATTTGCCAGCGCAGCACCTCGGTAAGGCCGACCACCGGACCCCTATCGCGACGACGCTCATGAACGGTGAACTGGACCGCGTCGCGCCTCAGCCGATGCAACGGAGGACGGCGCCGAGCTCGGCCCCCGGTCTCAACGACGTCCCCGCCGGCACGGCAATCGGGATCTCCTGTCCGCAGCTTGGACTTGAGCAAGGCAGCAGCGATCGCCTCGCGCGAGAAACCCGATGGCATCTGCGGGGAACCGCTTAGGCAACGGGGGCCTTCATTGAGTCGGCGCGTGTTTGGGCTCTGCGCCGCGGGTGCGCCGTATGCTCAGGGGGCCGCGACCCGTGGCGACCGGACCAAAGGCGTAAAGCGGCCTCGGTCGTGTCGGCCCGCGCGAGCCTGACGCGCGGCGCGTCGACAGACATCAGAGCAGATCAGACGATCGGACGGCCGTCTCGTGGGGGGGCTTGATCTGTTATACCGCGCGGTATTCCGACTGCCCGGACGGTGTATACTGATACCGAACAACCCTCCTTCAGCGAGGTCAGCTGAATGGCTGTCCCATTTTATCGACACGCCCTCCCGGCTTGCTACGCTGAACGTGTCGCGTCGGTTCTCGCGAGTCCCTTTCTCACGAGCGGTCCGCGGTGCCAGGAGGTCGAAACGACGCTGCGCCGCTTCTTCGGGGTCGGGAGCGCCAAGCTGACGTCAAGCTGGACGCAGGGCGCGGTCGCAACTTTGCTCGCCCTCGATATCGGACCGGGCGACGAGGTCATCGTTCCTGCCATGACATTCGCCGCGACAGCCAATGTCGTCCGGCAAGTTGGAGCGACACCGATTTTCGTGGACGTTGATGCGCGAACGTTGCTCATGGACCTGACCCAGGCAGGGCAGGCGGTGACCACGAGGACCAGAGCCGTCATCCCGGTTCACCTGTATGGCCAGATGGTGGATATACCGTCGCTCAGGGCCGTGATCCCCGAGTCGGTCAAAATCATCGAAGACGCGGCGCACTGCTTCGAAGGCACGCGAGACGGCCGGCGTCCGGGCCAGCTCGGCGATGCAGCGATCTTCTCGTTCTACGCGACCAAGAATGTGACCTGCGGCGAAGGCGGCGCCGTCGTCACAAACGATTTGGCTCTGGCGGATGCCTTGGCTCAGACCGTTCAACACGGCATGTCGGCGAGCGCGGCCCGGCGTTTCGAGGGGCATACCTACCGCCATTGGGACATCGCCCGCTTGGGGACGAAGGCCAACCTCCCGGATTTGCTCGCGGTCCTTCTGGAGCCGCAGATCGCTGAGATCGACCTGCAACTGCAGATCCGGGAACGTCTCTGCAGACGGTATGAGGCTGCACTCGCGGGCACGCCCTTCAGGTGGCCGACCATCGACGCCGACGCTGTCTCGGCGCGGCATCTATTCCCGATCCACGTTCCGGGCGGGGCGCGGGATGCCGTCTTGAATGCTCTCGGCGAGGCCGGGATCGGTGCGACCGTGAACTATCGCTGTGTTCCCGCGCTGAGCCTGTACCGCACCGCGCAAGCGCAGCTTCGTTTTCCCATCTCCTGGCACTGGGGCGAAGGTACGCTCTCGCTTCCGCTATACCCGAGCCTGCGTGAGGATGAGCAGGACGAAGTCATCGCGGCCCTGCGGCGTTCCATTGCGACAACGGGCTTATCGGGCGCCGAGCCTGCACCGATCGCGTTCTGATCACACTTCGGTTTCTCGCATGCCTCGGGTGTGCTCCAGCTGTTCGGCAACGGTGTCGGATGGCCAGGACAAGTCGGGCGTTCACGCCCGATGGCCAATGCGAAGCCGCATCGTACCTCGCTGAACGGGCGCTCGCCCCGCGTTTTCGGTCGTCAGGATCGATGCGGGCTTCTTCCTCCGGCCCGGTTGCGTCCCTGTCCGATCAGGCTGCCGAGATCGCGCGGTCGCGTCGTATGCGCGACCGAGTGCCCCGGAGCGCGACGTGCAAGAATGGCCATCGGCACCTTCGCGGAGAGGCCCGAGTGAGCTGCGGCGTCACGGCAACAGCGTCATCCCGGCTTGAGCAGCGCTCTAAGATCCTGACTGCGTCCGTGCGCGGCGCTTGAGGTCGGCCATCGCGAAATATGCCGACGCCTTCCGGAGAAGCTCATTGGCCTGCGCGCCGGGTGTCGAGGCGTGTGCGGCGGTGAAGCGACCTGGAGCGGCCGGCGCGTCCGGGGCCATCGCGTCGGACACCGGTCGCGGGCCGTACATTTCGAGCATCAGGGACGCCGATGCACCCAGGATCAGACCGAACACGACGCCGAGCCCGAGGAATTGAGCCCCGTTGGGAAAAACGGCTCGGAGCGGAGTCGTCGCCGACTGAATCACACGGATGTTCGTCAGCTTTGCCGATCTGAGATCGGCATTGATTTGCTCTTCGGTGGTCCGCTTCGCGTAGAGTTCAGCATTTAAGGTCGCCTGGGCGACGTCGCGTTTCAGCCTCTCGAATTCGGTCTGTTTGCTCACAAGCGTCGTCAGGTCTCGGTTGACGGTGCTGATCTCCTGCTCCTGCTGCTTGACGAGATCGAGAAGGCCGGCGATCTCGGAATTGACCTTCAGCAGCGCCACCATCGAGTCCTGATAGACGCGCACCATCAACAAAGGCGGGTCGCCCGCGCCGGCCGTGTTCTCTGAAGGGCCGCGTGACGGCGACCGACCTTTCTCGTCACCGCCGAGATTTTCGACCAGATTCGACACGAACGGCGATTGTGTCACCGGCTTGAGAAGTCGCAGCTGTGCGACGAGCGCCCCCTTTTGACCCTGTTTATCGACCAGCGAGCTGCGCGTCGCCGTCAGGGCCGCCGCAATGTCGCTGGCCCGATGCAAAAGCAGGCTTCGCTCATCCTCCACGGAGTACATTCGTTCCCGGCGGGAGAAATGCTCCAACAGTCGGGAGCGCATCTCCACTTCTTCGTTGAATCGCTTTTTCTGCTCGCGAAAGAAATCGATGGCGCCCGGCGTATCGGCGAGACGGATCTGGCGCTCGATGAACGATTCGGCGACGGCGTTCACGAACGCCGCCGTCAGACGTGGATCCGTGTATTGAAACGAGATTTTCAGGACCTCGGAATTGGGTTCAGTCCGCACCGTGAGGCGTCGGCTCAGGACGGAGGCGACCAGATCGATATCGGAGATGCCTGAGTCCTTACCCCCAGCGTTCTCCGGGACTGCCCCCTCTGTGTCACGCCGGCCATGGACGATCTGCCTCAGCCATCCTCCCAATCCGGGAAGGCGGGATTGGCCGACGCCTTTGAATTTATCGAGCCCGACGCGATTGATTGCGCCGCGAACGACATCCTCGCTTTCCGCGATTCGAGCTTGAGAGGTGATCAACTCAAGCTGCTTCCGGCTGCCATCGGAAATATTTTCCGAAGCTTGACTGACAAGAAGCGATGTCGATGCTTCATAGACCGGCGCGATCAACAAATAAGCAGATAAAAACAGGGCAATACCGGCGCCCACCGCCAGGACCATCAATGCCTTATGTTTCCACATGCATCGCAACACCGTGCCTATCGAAGGCTTCATGTCTTGATCGTGCAGCATAAACGACATCCTGCTGGCGTGCGCACTATTTATATTCGAGCTGCGGATTCAGCGGCTAAACTAAAAAACGCACAAATTACTGCGAGCGTTACTCCATTTTAAGGACTTGATATTTTCTGCGATTAGGCGTTCATTCAAAAGTCGGCGCTTAATCGCTAGTGCTCAAGGATATCGTGACCTTAGCAGGATTCATGCCTGAATTGCAACAATGCTCTTTATTCGCCCTGCGAGGCGAGACGTATTATATTTGAATTGGTGCTGGAACGCTCGTTTGGAAACGAAATCTTTCCATGAAGATCGCCGTTGCACAGGCCGTGCAAATCATCGCGCCCTACATGCTTGCCGTATCCGGCCCATTGGTGCTGTCAGCGACACAATTCGTTCTGTCAGTCGTTCTTGTCCATCTGATGAGCCCGAAGGACTTTGGCACTTTTTCGTTCCTTATGGTGACATCACAATTTCTGATGAGCTTTTCCGGCGCCTTTCTGTGTGCCCCCCTTCCCGTCGTGATGGCGAGAGCCGGCAAAACAGGCGATGCCGCTACTGTCCGGTGTTTGTTTGGTGTAAATATCATCATCGGCTTATTGGTTTTTATAGTGCTTACTGCGCTCAGTGCTGCTCTCGGAATTGAATTACTACCTGCAGCCCTATTCGGAGGGTTTGCAAGCCTGACAATGCTGCGCTGGTTCGGTCGCGCCTATGTGTATGCGATCGGCCTGCCGCAACGTGCCGCCCTGTCCGATATCGTATCCGGCGTCGTCCTCGGCGTCGGCATCGGGTTGATCGCGTGGCAGGGCAGCGCTTCCCCCCTCTTCGCTTACGGATTTCTGATGCTCAGTGCAGCCGGCGGTCTGCTGGCGTTCGGGCCTCGTCATCTCGCGGAACAGCTTCGATTGCCCCGCCTCGAAGAATTGTCGCGCTATGGTGCCGTCTGGAAAGAGCATTCGAGCTGGTCGCTGCTCGGACTGGTCACGACGGAGGCCACCGGCAACACACATGCTTATTTCGTGACCCTGATCTCGGGTGCCGTCGCCTTTGCGGCGCTCGCGGCGAGCGCACTCCTGATCCGGCCGGCCATCATCCTGATGAACGCCCTCGGAGAATTCGAGAGACCGCGTCTCGCACGGCTCGTCGCCCAACAGCGATGGAGCGACGTCGAACGCACGCTGTCCCTGTTTCGATTCATTCTCATGAGCGGCTGGTTCGCAACCTTGGGCCTCGGCGTCATCGTTGCCTACTTCGCGCCCTCGCTTCTGTTTTCGAAAGACTACGATCTGCTTTATGTTCAGAAGGCATTTGTCCTGTGGTTGGCGATCATGGGCCTCCGCCTTGTCCGCACCCCGGAAAGTATCTTGCTGCAAGCCGCAGGGCAGTTCCGGGTGCTGGCTTTCTCAAGCGTCTACTCGTCGGTAATCTCAATCATCCTCGTCGTTGTCATGGTCTGGGTGGTGGGGCCGCTGTACTCGATGGTCGGCGTTCTCGCAGGCGAGGCGATCTTCACGCTGGCTGTATGGCGCGTCGCGCGTGCCTGGCGCTGGAAGGGCAGGCAGGCGTCTCCGCACGTGCAGTTGCCGTGAACGCGTGCAGTCTTCGCGATCACCGCCGCAGACGGTTCATCGTGGCCAGCCGGACGCGCCCGGGCGGCACGGGGCGCGCCGGTCTGCGCCGCTGACGGTCGCCGCGCCCGGCACGACGCCTGCCCCGACCCCGGTTCACCATTCCGAGGGCGGTCTGCAACTGAACTGTGGACTCACCTCGAAGACACGGCGAGCGCTTTCCGTGAACGCGGAGGCCGTCCACACTTGGGTCTGGTGCCGCGGCGGTCTGTCTTGCTCAGATGAGCGGACGGTCTCGCTGCGCTGCGGCCGCCGATCTCGGCGTCAGGCTCCTGACCGTGCGCAACGGGATCGACGGCCCGCGTGATCGCGAGATGGACGCGGCACCCGCAGAGCGGCTGGAGGGCACGGCTGCCGCGCTGAGGCGCCTGCGCGGCGCGAACGCCGTGCAGCGTCGGGACGGCTCGAGACACATCATTTCATCCTGAGCCATAGCCCGTCCGAAGCCGACTCGATCTCGAACAGGCGAAGGGCACGAAACGACCAGCCCGGTGAGACGGAGCCATCTCGGAGATCGAAAGAGGCGAGATGCCTGGGGCAGAGCAGCCGTCCACCGACGCACTGGCCGAGAGACAAGTCTGCCCCCTCGTGCGGGCAGGCCCGCTCGGCGGCTACGATCCGCTCGCCATCGCGCACGAGAAGCAGATGGTATCCTCGGACGGTGATCGCCACCGAGTTCCGCCCGGCGAGAAGGTCGTGCGGGCCGAGGCAAATCCGCTCTGGCCCTTCCGTCTCAGCCACCGAGATAGGCGTCCCGCACGTGGGGATCGGCGATGAGGTCCTGCCCGCGCCCCGCGAGGACGATGCGGCCGGTTTCGAGCAGGTAGGCGTAATCGCAGAGTTCGAGGGCCGCGAACGCATTCTGCTCGACGAGCAGCACGGTCGTGCCGGCATCGCGGATCGCCCCGATCACCGAGAACATCCGCTCGACGATGTTGGGGGCGAGCCCCAGGGAAGGCTCGTCGAACAGCACGAGCTTCGGGCGCCCCATCAGCGCGCGGCCGATCGCCAGCATCTGCTGCTCGCCGCCCGACAGCGTGCCGGCCGCCTGGTCGCGGCGCTCCGCGAGGCGCGGAAACTCCCCGTAGATGCGCGTCAGGTCCGCCGCGACCGCCGCCCGGTCGCGGCGGAGATAGGCGCCCATGGCGAGGTTCTCGGCGACCGTCATCTGCGGGAAGACGCGCCGGCCCTCCGGGCAATGGGCGATGCCCGCCGCCAGGATCCGGCGGGGCTCCGCCCCCGCGATGTCCCGGCCGGCGAACCGGATCGTGCCGGAGCGCGGCGCGACGAGGCCGGAGATCGCCCGGAGCGTCGTGGACTTGCCGGCCCCGTTCGCACCGACGAGGGCCACGAGTTGGCCCTCGCGCACGTCGATCGTGAGCCCCTTGAGCGCCGTGACGTGGCCGTAGCCGCAGACGAGGTCGCGGATCTCAAGCATGGACCGCCTCCTGCGCGGCAGCGGCGGCCTGCCGGGCCGCGCTGCCCTGGCCGAGATAGGCCTCGATCACCGCCGGATCGCTGCGGATCCGGTCCGGCGGCCCCTCGGCGATCAGGCGGCCGTAATTGAGGACGACGATGCGGTCGGAGACCTCCATCACCATCGGCATGTCGTGCTCGACGAGCAGGATGGTGACGCCGCGCTCCCGGATCTGCCGGATCAGCCGCACGAAGACCCGCGTCTCGGAGGCGTTCATCCCCGAGACCGGCTCGTCGAGGAGCAGCATGGCGGGCTCGGTGGCGAGCGCCAGCGCCACGCCGACGAGGCGCTGCTCGCCGTAGGCTAGGGCGCCGGCCTTCTCCTGCGCCCGGCCGGCGAGCCCGACCCAGTCGAGCAGCGCCGCGGCGCGGGCGCGCAGCTGCCTCTCGCCGGCCCCCGCGCGGCCGAGGAGCGCGTCGAGAACGGGCGCGCGGCCCGCGGCGGCGCCCATCTGGTGCAGGCCGATCATCACGTTGTCGAACACCGTGTCGTCCGGGAAGACGCTGGTGCGCTGGAAGGTGCGGGCGAGTCCGAGCCGCGTGATCGCGTGCGGCGGCAGGCCCTTCAGCGACGTGCCGCGGAAGCGGACATCGCCCTGGCTGGGCTTGAGGAAGCCCGTCATCACGTTGAAGGCCGTGGTCTTGCCAGCCCCGTTCGGGCCGATCAAGCTGACAATCTCGCCGGCCTGGACGTCGAAATGCAGGTCGGCGATGGCGACGAGGCCGCCGAAGCGGACGCCGACATGCTCGACCGAGAGGATCGCGCTCATCGCTGCACCGCCGGGTTGGCTTCGAGGACCGGGATCGACCGGACCTGCCGGCGGCCGAGCAGCGCCGACAGTCCCGGCACGATGCCCCGCGGCATCACGAACAGGATCACGATCAGCACGAGGCCGTAGACGATCCACTGCGCCTCCGGCGCCATGACCGGGCGGAGCGCCACTGGCAGCAGGCCGAAGATCAGGCCGCCGACGACCGGGCCCATCAGGCTGCCCTTGCCGCCCGCCACCACCATGATGACCATGGTGACCGTGGTGGCGAACAGGAACACGTCAGGATCGATGATCCGCAGGTAATGCGCGTAGAGGCTGCCGGCCGCGCCGGCCATCGCCGCCGAGATCACGGCCGCGATGGTCAGCGTGCGGGTGGCGTTGATGCCTACCGAGAGCGCCAGGGACTCGTTCTCCTTGAGGCCCCGCATCGCCCGGCCGAAGCGCGAGCCGACGAGGCGGGCGATGATCAGCCAGCACAGCGTGCCGACGGCCAGCACGAGGTAGTAGTTCTGGAGCTTGGTCTTCAGGGTCCACATCCCGAGGCCGGGCAGACCAAGGGTGATGGCCGGGATGTTGGTCAGCGCCAACGGTCCCTGCGTTAGCTCGACCCAGTTGAGGGCCACGAGCC
>NZ_BACT01000183.1:0-1239 GCF_000333255.1 Methylobacterium sp. B1
TATTCCACTTCTTCCTGGACCGGTCGCGGATCCTGGCGGGCCTCGGCCGCTACTACAACGTCGGCAACATCGCCTTCGCGGGGGTGGTGGATTCCAGCGCCGACATCGTCTCGGTGGGCTTCCGCTACGTGTTCGGCGCGCCGCCGGCCCCCGCCCCCGCGCCCCTCGTGCGGAAATGGTGATGCGCCTGCGCGGGGCGCCCGGGCGACGCTCGCACTCGAGGACGGCCGTGATCCGCGCATCGACCTCACGGTCGACCGGCACATCCTGAAGCGGTCAGGCGGCGACGGCGAGTCTGCCGCCGGGGCCGCCTGGCACTACGAGGTGATCCCAGCCAACGCGGCGAACCGTCGGTTGAACGGACCTTGGTCCCGTTAGGGGCTGGTCGCGATCTGCCTCAGAAGGCGATGTCGGCCGCCAGGGCGACGGCCGAGGCGTCCTTGTGGGCGAGCTTGTCGTTGCGGGCTGCGAAGCGGCGGCGGCCCCTGATTCGGCTGAAGGGGGCCTCAAGCATTCGCGGGAACAGGGCCCATCGTGCCGGACCGTCCGCATGCGGCAGCGCGCACCCGGAATGTCTGGCGTGATCCTGCTCTTGCGTTGGTCAGCGCACAGCCAGACGGTATCGTGGCCCGAGCCGAGGGCCGGGCCTCTCATCCGGCTTGCCGCCGCGGCCAGTGCCGCCACGGCGATTGTCACGTTGCGGACGTTGCCGGGCGTCAGCGAGAGGGTGCTGGGGCAGCCGCCGACATCGGTTGGTGCATGGAACTTGGTGATCCGGCCACCATCGCCGCCCTGCTGGCAATCCAGCGTGCGGTGTAGAACATTACCAAACGGGCCCTGGCTCACCTATTCGCCGTGCCGCAGCCCGCCGGCGTCGAAAGCAAGCTGGCCTTCGACGACCTCGCCATTCAGGCCGCAAAGACCCGGACGCCGTACACCCGCCCCGGCGCCGGGGTCGCGGATTTCCGCGCCGGCCTTGGACGCGGTCGTCGCGCTCGACCTGGTCCTCGCAAAGGGACGCATCACGTATGAGGATGGATGCTCGCCCGTCAGCCAGAAAGACCGGCATTTTATCGAGGACCGCAATGAGGCCGCTGACGCGGTGCTGCACAGTCTCGCGGACAGTATTCTGATGCTTCTGCGCGGTCACGGCCTTGGCCGTGACCGTCTCGCACCAGGTGACGGCGACCTTCGCGCGGAGCGCGACGGACTTGTCGAATGCGTTCTGAGGGGGCGCTG
>NZ_BACT01000182.1:0-982 GCF_000333255.1 Methylobacterium sp. B1
CGCCAAGGGTCAGGCCGCCTTCGTGCCCTTCGCCGGCACCGACGACCTGACCCGGAGCCATTTCGAGACCCAGGACACGATCGAGATGGGCCAGACGGTCGGGTCCGGCCGCGACTACAATTCCGGCTTCATGGCCCGGCTGGCCGCGGAGCTGACCCGGGTCCGGCCGATCGCTTTCACGGATCAGATGCCGCTGATCTTCCGGGGCGGCGAGACGGTGCCCAACATCGCCATCAACGGCGTCGGCAAGCCCGGCATCGACGACCGGCAGGCGCGCCTCATCGCCGCCATGTACAGCGACACCAAGCTGGCCGCCGCCGTGACCGAGGGGTTCCGGGTGCGCGACGCGGTCTACCAGACGATTTCCGACCATGCCGGTCAGGCCGACCGCGGAGCGGTCTCGCCCAAGGGCTTCGAGCTGTCGGCGCGGCGGATCGGCCGCCTGATGCGCGAGAACTTCAATCTCGGCTTCGTGGATGTCGGCGGCTGGGACACGCACGTGAACCAGGGTGCCGGCACCGGCTACCTCGCCGACCGGCTCGGCGAGCTGGGGCGGGGCCTGTCCGGCTTCGTCGAGGAGATCGGGCCCGGTTGGTCCGACACGGTGGTGGTCGTGCTGTCGGAGTTCGGGCGCACCTTCCGGGAGAACGGCAGCCGCGGCACCGACCATGGCCATGGCAGCGTCTACTGGATCCTGGGCGGCGGCGTCCGGGGTGGGCGAATCGCCGGACCGCAGGTGCGGGCCGACGAGGCGCACCTGTTCCAGAACCGGGACTATCCGGTGCTCACCGATTATCGGGGGCTGCTCGGCGGGCTGTTCCAGCGCCTCTACGGGCTCGATCAGGCGAGTCTGCGCCGGATCTTCCCGAGCGCGGAGCCGGCGGATCTCGCGCTGCTGTAGGGGGCAAGCAGAAGACTGAGGCGTCGCACCCGGCCCACTTGAGACTGGGTATTCGGGGCCGCCGTCCTCGCGAGCGCAGCG
>NZ_BACT01000181.1:0-1750 GCF_000333255.1 Methylobacterium sp. B1
CCCGGCTGGGCGCGCCGCAAGAAAAAGCCCGGCCGCTTGCGCGGGCCGGGCTCTTTCACAACCGATGTGACGTCGCTCAGGCGGCGGGAGCCGGGCTGACCGGGGTCTGACCCGAGGCGTTGGCGCCCTGAGCCGGCGCAGCGGACGGCGACGGGAAGCCGGGACGACGGCTGCCGGCGGGGAAACGGGGCTTCGGCTTCGGCGCGGCGATCAGGCCCTCGCGGATAGCGGTCTTGCGAGCCTGCTTGCGGGCGCGGCGCACGGCCTCCGCCTTCTCGCGGGCCTTGCGCACGGACGGCTTCTCATAAGCCTTGCGCTGCTTCATCTCGCGGAAGATGCCCTCGCGCTGCATCTTCTTCTTGAGGACGCGGAGCGCTTGATCGACGTTGTTGTCGCGAACGAGTACCTGCAACGGACTTGATCCTCTGGACCTGAAGTTCTGGGTTCACGCGGCCCGCCGCCGATCTGGAAACCGGCAACGTCCCTCGCCCGGGATGAACCCGAGGGGGACGGGAACGTCGGTTTCCGAATCGGCGTGGAGCTCACGCCTTGACGGGGCTATTACACCAAGCGCGCACCAGTTCCAACCTGCCCGCGCGATCCATCTGCGTCTGCGCCGTGCTAGGTTGCGCGGATGAGACACGACGACTCGCAGCAATTCGCCAGCGACAACTATTCCGGCATCTGCCCGGAAGCCTGGGGAGCCATGGAGGCGGCCAATCGCGGCCACGCCCCGGCCTATGGCGAGGATGCCTGGACGGCCAAGGCGGCGGACGCGTTCCGGGACCTGTTCGAGACCGAATGCGAGGTGTTCTTCGCCTTCAACGGCACCGCCGCCAACGCCTTGGCCCTGGCCGCGCTGTGCCAATCCTACCACAGCGTGATCTGCGCCGATTCGGCCCATGTGGAGACCGACGAGTGCGGCGCGCCGGAATTCTTCTCCAACGGCTCCAAGCTGCTCACCGTCCGGACCGAGGGCGGCAAGCTCACGCCGGAGGCGATCCGCGGGCTCGCCCAGAACCGCAGCGACATCCACTTTCCGCGGCCTCGGGTGGTGACGATCACGCAGCCCACCGAGACGGGACAGGTCTACAGCCTCGCCGAGCTGCGGGCGCTGTCGGCGACCTGCCGCGAGCTGGGGCTCGCCCTGCACATGGATGGGTCTCGCTTCGCCAATGCCTGCGCGAGTCTGGGCTGCAGCCCGGCCGACATGACGTGGCGGTCGGGTGTCGATGTCCTGTGCTTCGGCGGGACCAAGAACGGCATGCATGCCGGCGAGGCGGTGGTGTTCTTCGACCGCAAGCTCGCCGAGGATTTCGGCTACCGGTGCAAGCAGGCCGGCCAGCTCGCGTCGAAGATGCGCTTCCTCGCCGCCCCCTGGGTCGGCATGCTGGAGAGCGGCGCGTGGCTGAGGAATGCGGCCCACGGCAATGCCTGCGCCCGGCACTTCGCCGACTCCGTCGCCGGGCTGCCGGGGGTGCGGGCGCTGTTTCCCGTGGAGGCGAACGCCGTCTTCCTGACGATGCCGGCCGCCACCATGGAGGGCCTGCGCGCCCGGGGCTGGCGGTTCTACACCTTCATCGGCGGCGGGGCGCGCTTCATGTTCGCCTGGGATGCCCGCCCCGAGCGGGTGGACGAGCTGGTCCGGGACCTGCGCACGCTGGCCGCCGCGGCGGCCTGACGGGGTGGACATGGGAGTGCCGAGCCGCCCCCACGACGGTGTTTCCCACGCTGGTGTCGGGTTTTCCTG
>NZ_BACT01000180.1:0-122 GCF_000333255.1 Methylobacterium sp. B1
CTTTTTCTACGGTGACGTTGCCTAATGAACTATCGTACTCAAAAGTGTATTCCCAGCTGCCTTCCAGTTCTTTAAAGGCGGTGCAAACAGCTACCTGGTCAACATGGCCCTGCACTATGTGG
>NZ_BACT01000179.1:0-313 GCF_000333255.1 Methylobacterium sp. B1
CGGGATCGCGTCGAGGGCGCGCGCGTCCGCCAGGTCGAAGACCGGCGCGCGGCCACCGCTCGTCTCGGACTCGACCTGGAGGCGCGCCTGACGCACCAGCCTGGCCTGCGTTCCGCGCGACATGGCCGGGACGGCCGCGGTGCGGTCCGCCAGCTCGTCGATGGTCCGCACCCCGGCCCGGATGAGCTTCGTCCGCTGGTCGAGGCGCATGCCGGCGACGAGCACGAGGTCGCGGTGGTCCGTGACCTGGGTCGTGCAGATCGGGCAGCGGCCGCAGCTGGCGTATCGCGGGTCGCCCCAGGCGAGTTCGTCG
>NZ_BACT01000178.1:0-125 GCF_000333255.1 Methylobacterium sp. B1
CGCGCGCCCAGAAGGCCGCCGCCGACAAGGCGGCTGCCGAGCAGAAACAGAAGGAACTGCTGGCCCAGAAGGAAAAGGAACAGGCAGACAAACTGGCCAAGGAACAAGCTGCCCGCGCCGAGAAG
>NZ_BACT01000177.1:0-4276 GCF_000333255.1 Methylobacterium sp. B1
GGTCCTTCCCGCGTCGGGGGCGACGTTCTTCGGCTTCTCCGGCTGCGGATCGGTCTCGCGGCGCTCGGTCATTCCTGGGTCTCCTGCTCGGCGCGTGAATGGCCGCCCGCGACTTTGGTGCCGGCGGCCGGGCCCCGCGAGGCTTTCTGGTCCGAATGGCCGCCGGAAGAACCGCCGATGGCGGGCGGCGCGCGTCCGGGCTCGCCGGTCGAACCCCAACCCTCCTTCGGCTCGCTCCGTGGCGTTCCACCGGATCCCATGTCGGTGATCGCCGCCTGCTCGGGTGTTTGGTGACCACCCCCGGCCGGCGGGGTTCCGCGCGACCCGACCGCGTCGTCAGGCTTGTCATGCCGAAAGCGAAGTGGCACATTTCAATTCAAGTAATAATTTAGCAAAAGTTCGCTTTATTACAAACTGCTCGGACTCCAAAAATCGGATTGTGGAAAGTAAAACTTTAATTTCTCAAATTTACAAAGTTATATTTAATCTATAATTCCCAGCCTAAAACTCAGTTGGTCTGCGGCGATCGACGCCAGCGGTTTTTCGACCGTCGACCTGACCCTATCCGCTCCGCCAAGCCTCTTCGCTCAAGTTCGATGCAGGCCGCGCAGACGCCGTCGATGGGATCGGAGCTGGAGTGGCCAGACCGGATCTTGATGACTGATGCGCTCATGAATTCGTCGTCTAGAGCCGCCAAGATCTTAAGTTCGTGCGGCGTGAGCGGACGCAAGATGAACTCCTCAACGTTCCGGTAAGCCGTATTTCACCCGGCTTAAGCGCCACGCCCAAGCTGCCGTCGATGCTGGAGCCGATGATCGACCGGACCAAGTTGATCTGGCCCGTCGGCTGCGACACGGCGCCGGACATCTTCCAAGGGCTCGATCGCCTCGGGCGCGCATCCCGATTACGATCCGGCTGAAAAGCTTGGACAACCGGCGATGCTGCGTCTTTCCTAGGATTCGCGGACCCGCGCTCAACCACATCGCAGTGCGTTGCAACGGCCCGCGACAGCGGCAAGCCCGGACCCCGTTAGGAGAAGCGCAAGTTGCTCCGGGTCAGCTGATCGACGGATGCGCAACCCATCAGCCGCATGTCCCGTTCGATCTCGGACCGCATCAGGTCCAATGCGCGCTCGACGCCGGCCTGACCAGCCGCGGCGAGGGGGAACAGGTAGTAGCGCCCGAGGCCGACGGCCTTCGCGCCGACGGACAACGCCTTCAAGACATGGGTGCCGCGCTGGACGCCGCCGTCCATGATCACGTCAATCCGGTCACCGACCGCGTCCACGATCTCGGCGAGCTGGTCGAACGCCGTGCGTGAGCCGTCGAGCTGGCGGCCGCCGTGGTTCGACAGGATGATGCCGGTGCAGCCGATGTCGACCGCACGCTTGGCGTCCTCCACCGACATCACGCCCTTCAGGCAGAATTGGCCGCCCCACTCACGCACCATGGCGGCGACGTCGTCCCATGACAGGCTGGGATCGAGCATCTCGGTGAAGTAGCGGCTGATAGAGAGTGCCCCGCCGCCCATATCCACGTGGCCATCAAGTTGCGGGAGCTTGAAGCTCTCGTGCGTGACATAGTTGATCCCCCAGGCCGGCTTCATGGCGAACTGCATCATCCCGGCGAGGGTGAGCCGGAACGGGATCGAGAAGCCCGTCCGCTTGTCGCGCTCGCGGTTCCCCCCCGTGATGCTGTCGACGGTCAGCATCATGACCTCGATGCCGGCCTGCTTGGCCCGGGCCATCATCTCGCGATTCAAGCCGCGGTCCTTGTGGAAGTAGAACTGGTAGACCTGGGGACCGCCGCTGATGCGACGCGCTTCCTCCAGGCTTACGGTCCCGAGCGACGAGACGCCGAACATCGTCCCGTACTTGCCCGCCGCAGCGGCGACGGCGCGTTCCCCCTGATGATGGAATAGCCGCTGAAGAGCCGTGGGCGAGCAGTAGACAGGCAGCGCGAGCCGCTGGCCCATGACAGTCACGGACAGGTCGATATCGCCGACGCCGCGCAGGACGTTCGGCACCAGGTCGCACCGGTCGAAGGCCGACGTGTTGCGCCGGTACGTGACCTCGTCGTCGGCCGCCCCGTCGATGTAGTCGAAGATCGGCCCGGGCAGCCGGGCCTTCGCCATGCGGCGGAAATCGTGGAAGCTGTGGCAGCTGTTCAGTCGCATCTCGGATCCCCGTGGGCGCGTGGCGCCATCGCCAGAGCAGAAGGATGGCCGGGAGGGATCGCTCGCCCCCGGCCCGGCGGCCTCAATGAGCGAGGGTTGGGATGGCCGCGGCCGGTACCATGGCGGTGAATGGCGGCACGTAGGCCTGCAGCATCACCAGGACGCCGACGAGGCAGGCGAGCGCGATAGAGTGGAAGAAGACGTAGCGCAGGATCTTCGCCTCGCCGCCGTACCACTGCGTCGCCGTGGAGGCGACGACGATCGACTGCGCGTCGATCATCTTGCCCATCACGCCACCCGAGGAGTTCGAGGCCGCCATCAGGGTCGGCGACAGGCCGAGCTGCTCCGCGGTGATCTTCTGCAGGCCGCCGAACAACACGTTCGAGGCCGTGTCAGAACCCGTCAGCGCCACGCCGAGCCAGCCGAGCATCGCCCCGAAGAACGGGTAGATCCAGCCGGTCTGCGCGAAGGCGAGGCCCAGCGTCGCGTCGGTGCCCGAGTACTTGGTGACGTAGCCCAGCGCCAGCATCGCCGAGATCGTGATCAGGGAGTAGCGCACGAGCCAAGCGGTGCGGCCGTACTCGCGCAGCAGCTTGAGCGGGCTGAAGCCGAGGATCAGGCCGCCCACGATCGCCGAGAGCAGGATGCCGGTGCCCGTCGCCGAGAGCAGGTTGAGGGTATAGATCGCGGCCTCGCTGTGACTCGCGGCGACAACCGGCGGCATCTTGAAGACGAGGTTGTGCAGGTAGGGCACCGGCATCTTCCACACCCAGAGGGCGTCGAGCCAGGCGCGGAACTGCGGCGTGCCCCAGGCGAAGACGAACAGCGACAGGATCAGCCAGGGCAGCCAGGCGCGGAACACCGTGCCGGGGGAGTGAGTCCGCCGCTCAGCGACCGGAGCCGTTCCTGCGGCGACATCGGTTGCGGTCCAGATGCGAGCGGGCTGCCAGACGCGCAGGAAGCCGGCGAGCGCCGCCATCGAGCAGATCGCCGCGACCACGTCTACGAGCCAAGGGCCGTGGAAGTTCGAGACGAGATACTGCGGAACCGCGAACGAGAGACCGGCCACGAGCAGCGCTGGCCAGACCTCCAGCATGCCCTTGCGGCCGGCAAACGCCCAGATCAGCCAGAACGGCACGAGGAGGGAGAAGAACGGCAGCTGCCGGCCGATCATCGCGGACAGCGCGATGAGATCGAGCCCCGTCACCGCTGAGAGCGCGATCACGGGAGCGCCGAGCGCGCCGTAGGCGACGGGCGCCGTGTTGGCGATGAGTGAGAGGCCCGCGGCGGCCAGCGGGGTGAAACCGAGGCCCATCAGCATCGCGGCCGTCACCGCCACCGGCGTGCCGAAGCCGGCCGCACCCTCGAAGAAGGCGCCGAACGAGAACGCGATGAACAGGAGCTGCAGCCGCCGGTCCGGCGTGATGCCGGCGATCGAGTCGCGCAGGATGTCGAACTGCCCGGTCCGCTCCGTGAGCCGGTAGAGGAAGATGACGTTGAGGATGATCCAGCCGATCGGCAGCAGGCCGAACGCCGCGCCGTAGACGGCGGTGGCCCCGGCCATCGGGGCCGGCATCCCGAAGCCGATCACGGCGACGCAGAGCGCCACGACGAGGCCCAGCAAAGCCGCGACGTGCGCCTTCAGGTGCAGCAGGCCGATGCCGCCGAGCAGCACGACGATCGGCAGGGCGGCGAGCGCCGTCGACCAGAGTGCGCTGCCCAGGGGATCGTAGACTTGGTTCCAACTCACGGCGTGGTCCTCCCGATGGTGGTCCGATCCGAGCCGTGATCGAGCCAGCACCCATCGTCGCCCCGCGCGTGTGGCGTACGCGCGCAGAACCAGGGCCGCCTTCACCGAGCTGAACCGACGCCAGGGCTTATTATTAAACCGCAGGCGATCTGGTGGTAAAACAATTTTACCAATCGTGTCAACTGGACATGGCGCTTGCCCGAGCTACAGTTGTCAGGCGGGGCGGGTTGGTACGGGTGAGTGGGAGCGGGAGATGGAGGAGGACTCGATCAAGGGGGCGAGCGCTGCCGAGAGCACAGCGCGCCACCTGAAGGACCTGATCCGCGAGGGTTCTCTCAGCCCGGGCGATCA
>NZ_BACT01000176.1:0-1821 GCF_000333255.1 Methylobacterium sp. B1
ACGACCGCCAGGGTGACGCGGGGTCCCGCCTTGACGACGCTGCGCACGTCGACCCCGAGGCGAGGGGCCGCCATCGATACGATGGTCAGCGCGTTCGCCGTCGCGGCCATGGGGTGCACAGCCGCTTCGGGAAGGAGCCCCGCCGAGCGGAGACCTGCCAGCGTCAGGAAGGCGAGGATGAACCACGGCACCAGCCGGTGCAGCGGCATCCGGCTCGGGGCGGGGCGCTTCCCTTCCATCGGGGACGGTGCGGCCGCGTCCGCGTCTCGCCGCAGCCGGCTCGCGCCCAGCGAGAGAGCCAGGACCACCGGCCCGAGCATCAGCACGCGGACCAGCTTGACCAGGGTTCCGACCTGGACGCTGAGAGCCGCCACCGGAGCCGTAGCAGCCAACACCTGCGGTACGGCATAGACCGTGAGTCCCGCGAGCACGCCGTACTGCATCGGCGAGAGCCCGAGCAGCGGAACGAGCAGGGGCAGGCCGAGCACGACGAGGACTCCGAGCACGGCGGTGAACGCGATGGACGAGGCGACGTCTTGGCCATCCGCGCCGATCACCGGGGCCGCCGCCGCGATCGCCGAATTCCCACAGATCGAGTTGCCGCAGGCGACGAGGATGGCGAGGCGCGGGGCCAGCCCGAGGGCCCGGCCGATGCCGTAGCTTCCGGCAATAGCGAGAGCCACCACCCCTGCGATGCCGATGAGCAGTCCGGGGCCCGCCGCAAGCAGCGTACCCAGGCTCAGCGAAGCGCCGAGCAGGACGACGGCGATCTCCAAGACGGTCTTAGCGCCGAACGCGATACCGCGAACGAAGCGCGGCCCCGGGCTCCAGGCTGTGCGGACGGCCGTGCCCAACACGATGGCGAGGACGAGAGCCTCCAGCCAAGCCCGGCCAAAAAGATACGCCTCGATCCCCTCCAGAGCGAGGGCGACGCCTGTCACCGCGAGGCACAGGATCAGGCCGGGCAGGACGGGGCCCAGGGCACGCTTGCGCGACGTGAAGAAGGTTGTTGCGGACATGGTGCGGACACATCGTGAACTGGATCTGCCCCGATCATGGCCGCGGCCAATCGATCATTCCAACGGAACGTATCGAACGTTTTGATCGAATTATCGGATGATTCAGCGGCGATCGGCGAACCTCGGTCATCCGCACGGAGGCGGCGACATCATTTCAGTGAAAGAGAGTTCGCGGCAGCTCTGCAGATCGTGGTTATCGGGTTTCCAACGTCGACGAGCGAAGCGTCAAGACAAACTTATACCGCCTGGCCCGTCGCCAGTAGGCCGGGCAGGCGCTGTTCGAGGGACGTCCGATTTTCTGAAATTACCTAATCAGAGCAGACGGACTGCTTCCGGCCAGCGTCAGTCGTCGCGCTGCGCCTGCGGGAAGGTCTCAGATGGGTGGTTTTCCGCCGGTCCGGTTTCAGGCACAGATCGGGAAAAGCGGACGCTCGGCCGCAGCAAATTCATGCCGAAAGCGAAGTGGCACATTTCAATTCAAGTAATAATTTAGCAAAAGTTCGCTTTATTACAAACTGCTCGGACTCCAAAAATCGGATTGTGGAAAGTAAAACTTTAATTTCTCAAATTTACAAAGTTATATTTAATCTATAATTCCCAGCCTAAAACTCAGTTGGTCTGCGGCGATCGACGCCAGCGGTTTTTCGACCGTCGACCTGACCCTATCCGCTCCGCCAAGCCTCTTCGCTCAAGTTCGATGCAGGCCGCGCAGACGCCGTCGATGGGATCGGAGCTGGAGTGGCCAGACCGGATCTTGATGACTGATGCGCTCATGAATTCGTCGTCTAGAGCCGCCAAGATC
>NZ_BACT01000175.1:0-19354 GCF_000333255.1 Methylobacterium sp. B1
CCCGAGCCCGACAATCGCCATGGGGGGCGCCTCGAACGAGCGAGCATCGAGGATCGCAAAGTCCGTCGTTTCATGCGCCGTGTCGATCACGAAGCCCATCAGCCAGCCTTCGTCCTCACCAGCACCTTCGCTTGCAGGCACGAAGACGAACTCGCCCGGGACGTGATGCTCGCCGAACGGGTGCACGCGGCGCTCACCCGTCTCAAGATCATGCTTGTAGAGCGTCGTCGCGCCGGCAAGCTGCGGATTGCCGTCTGCGGGTACGGACACCGTGTAGGCATACCGATATCTCTGCCCGAAGCGGCGCTCGTCGATGCGGGGAAACTCCTGCGCGGCTTGGTCGAGCACGCGACGCTCGACGCGTTGCGTCGTGGGGTCCAGGGTCCAGCGCTCAAGCCGACCCAGCGTGTCGAGTTCGCCGCCCTCCGAGGCGAACATCGTCGGATAGGCGATCACGTCGAGGATCACGCGCCCATCGTCACCGTCGAAGGCGTTGACGGCATGGAAGACGAAGGACGGCTCGACGTCGCACCACACGATGTCGGTGGCGCGCCCGTGACGAGGAAGCAGCCCGACCCGGGCGCGGTGAGCGCTGTTCCAGCGAAACGGGAAGCGGTGGCCGGCGAGCACGGCCCGCATCGAGAAGGTGACGGGAAGGTCAAGCACGATCACGAAGCGTGCCGTGATCGCGCAGTCGTGGACGCAGGGACCGTGCTGGACCGCGATCGGTACGTCGCGGACCACCTTGCCGGTCGCCGAGACGACGACGTGGCGGATGGCGTCCCAGACACGCCCGTCATAGGCGATCGCGTGGGTCTCGCCGGTGATCGGATCGCGGTGCGGATGACCGGTGAAGGATCCGGCGAGCGTGCCCTCGAACGGATTGTAGCGTTGCGTCTCCAGGGTGTCGGAGAGTTCGACAGGGAAGCTGCCTGCTTCGACGACCGCGAAGGCGCGGCCCCCGATATCGACGACGTTGGTGTTGACGGTGTCGTTTGCGCCCCGACGCGGGCCGGGTGCGGCGGGCCGACCGAGGGCGGCGGCGGCCGTGCGCGAGCCGATCCACCGATTGCGGTACCACAAGGCTTTGCCATCCTTGATGGCAAGACCGTGCACCATGCCGTCGCCGAGAAACCAGTTGTGACCGCCCGACGCGGGCCGCACGGGGTTCGCGCCCATCTTGAGGTACCGACCGTCGAGCTGGGTCGGTATCGAGCCGATCACGGCGAGATCCTGCAGCGTCAGTTCCTCCCGCATCGGCTCGTGGATGCCGATCACGAAGGGGTTCGGAGTCTTTGGCAGCCGCGCCCGGTTGTAGGCAGCCCACCATTCGACGCCGCCTTTCGAGACAGCGCGGACGGCGGATCGAATGGGATTTGGCATCGGGAGCAATCCCTTGGGTGCGTCATGGGCAGAGATGCCCTCATGTCGAGGGCGACCCGGCTCCGACGATGCGGAGCGGGCAAGTCTGCGACCTCCGGCCTACCGGACCAGGACGACGGCTTTCCGCTCGTGGGACGGATGGTCGATCTGGGCGACGATGTACCCTGCCACGTCGGCTCGAGAGATCAGGCCGTTTCGCCAGGACGCGGGCTCGGTCAGGACCTTGTAGCGGCCTGTCGCGGCGCCGGGCGTCAGGACGCCGGGCCTGACGAGCGTCCAATCTAGGCTGCTCCTGCGGATGCGCATCTCCTGCGCGTCCTTGTCGTCGTAGGCGCGTCCGAACACCAAACGGAATGGCAGTTGCTGGAGAAGTCCGATCGCATCCCGGCTGTCGCCCGCACCGAAACCGGTGACGGCGATCAGCCGTTTCACCCCGGCGGTCTCCATTGCGGGCACGAGAAGGTTGGTCGCTTCCGAGAACAAGCGGACGGGCCTGATGAGATCCCTGGTCGGTACGCCCAGCGCCTGCACCACGACATCCACGCCATCGAGGGCGGCGGCGACATCGGCCGCATTCACCGCGTCGCCCGTGAACCGTTCCAAGCTCGGATCCGGAAGACCGATGCCGGCTGCAGACCGCGCGAAGGCGCGCACACGGTGCCCGGCCGCCAGAGCCGCCTTTGTGGTCACCAGGCCGATGCCCTTGCTGGCGCCTATGACGAGAACATGTGCCATGCTTGGTTCCTCACCACCGTGGTGTTCGACAAGACCGCATGGCGGGAAGCCGCGCTATGTGGCCCCTTGACCGGGGCCTGTCGGGTGTGAGTGGCCCGAAGGGGGATCGCGCTTGTTCACGGGCCTGTGGCAACGATCGTGGGCGGCCGAACCAGACCGAGAGTATGACGCCATGAGCGGGAGCAAGCTCTGGAACCGCGTTGCCACAATGGGGTGGGCGTCGACGCGACCGAGACGCTCATCAGTCTCCGTGCAAGGGATCTCGGCGGCTTCGAGATTCGACGCGCCGTGCCGGCACCGGATCGCCGGACGGTTCGGGCATGCCGTGTCTTCCACCAAGCCGGCCCCGCCGCACGTCTGACGGGCCAGGGTATCGATGTCTGGCCGCATCCGCAGATCGGTCTCGCCACCGTGACCGGCCTCTGCCGCGGCGACGTCCATCGCCGGACCCGCCCCGGGGCCGATCGAGTCATCCGTCCGGGCGCAGTGGACTGGATGGTCGCGGGCCGCGGAGTCGCCCATTCGGAGCGCATTACGGCGACGGCGCGCGGCGGGCCGAACAGCCTGTTCGGGATCCAGACTGGGTTCGCTCTGCCGGAGAGCCACGAGGACGCGGCGTCGACCTTCGCGTGTCACGCTGACGAGCCGCCACCGCCGATCGGGATGCACGCGCAGAACCGACTTTTCATCCCGCGCTTTCGACAACAAAAAATGAATTATTTCGCTTGCCATATGATCCTGGCACACAGAATAATGCATGCCGCCAAGTCAATCTCGGAACCCGCGAGATGGTTCCGGCACGGGCAAGCAACCCGCCGACGTGCACGCCAATACTACAGCACGTCGCCGAATGTCAGCGCAGGGACGAGGGAGGAAGCTCATGGCCATGCCAGATGCCGTGCCGGGTACGGCAACGCCTAATACCAATCGATGGCTACAAATTGTGCTTGGCGTGATCTGCATGGTTGCAGCGGCCAACATCCAGTATGCGTGGACGCTGTTCGTCCCCGAGATCCAGAAGACCTTCAACTGGGACCGTGCCGCGATCCAGGTCGCCTTCACGATCTTCGTCGTCGTCCAGACCTGGCTGACCCCGATCGAGGGGTACTTCATCGACAAGTACGGTCCCAGCCGCGTCGTCATGTTCGGCGGTCTGATGACGGGCCTGGCCTGGGTCATCAACTCCTACGCCACGAGCTTGAGCGGCTTCTATCTCGGCTCCGTGGCCGGCGGTATCGGCGTCGGCTGCGTCTACGCCACCTGCGTCAACAACGCGCTCAAGTGGTTCCCCGACAAGCGCGGCCTGGCGGTCGGCCTCACGGCGGGCGGCTACGGCGCCGGCTCCGCACTCACCATCCTGCCGATCGCCAAGATGATCGACGGCGGCAATTACGCCCAGGCCTTCTTCATCTTCGGTCTGATCCAGGGCGCGATCATCATGGCCGCCGCCATCGCCATGCGCGCGCCACTCAAGAACCAGGTGCCATTCTCCACCAAGGTCCTTCAGTCGCGGCGCGACTACACGCTGGCCGAGGCGCTGCGCACCCCCGTCTTCTATGTGATGCTGCTGATGTTCACCTGCACGGTGACGGGCGGCCTGATGGCGGTGGCCCAGCTCGGCGTGATCGCGCAGGATCTCGGGGTGAAGAACTTCCAGGTCAACCTGTACTTCTTTGCCATGGCGGCGCTGCCCTTTGCGCTGATGCTCGACCGGATCATGAACGGCATCTCGCGCCCGCTCTTCGGCTTCATCTCGGACCGGATCGGACGGGAGAAGACCATGTTCATCGCGTTCGCGATGGAGGGTATCGGCATCGTGGCACTGGGCTATTTCGGTTCCAATCCGTGGGCCTTCGTCATCCTGTCCGGGGTGGTGTTCCTGGCCTGGGGCGAGGTCTACTCGCTGTTCAGCGCCACCGCTGCCGACACGTTCGGCTCCAAGCACATCGGCAAAATCTACGGCGTGCTCTACTGCGCCAAAGGCTTCGCGGCGCTGTTCGTGCCGGTGGGCAACCTGATCATGCAGGCGACCGGCACCTGGGCCACGGTCCTCTACACGGTGGCGAGCATGGACCTGATCGCCGCCTTGCTGGCGATCGCGGTGCTGCGGCCGATGCTCAAGCAGCACCACAAGGCAAACAACGACGCGGCAGCTCCCAAGCTGGCGCTGGCTCACGCCTGAGCGTCGGGCTCGGCCACGGCGCGGCCCGGCGAAAGCCTCAAGGCCCCGGCTCCGGAATTCCGGAGCCGGGGTCGTGCTGACCGGCCAAGTTGCGGCACCCGCATGCCTATCGCATCTCCGGGACGCATGCGCGTCGCAGACAGCCTGGAACACTCGGGCCTCCAGCCACCATCGCGTCAGGCACCGCTTTCCAGGCCCCCGTTTTCAAGCGGCCTCCCAGGTGCGCTCCGGCGCGTTCCTCGGATTTGATGCCAAGATCGATTTTTCGGCGCTCTCGGAGCTCGACTGTGCTGCAGCCACCTGAGACCTCTTTGGGTCTAATCTCGATCGGACAGACTGTGAGCCTGCGTGAGCAGGCCTACGACCGCATCAAGCGATCGATCCTCGCGATGGATCTCTACGACGGATCGGCACAGATCCGGCTGAACGAACACCAGATTGCGCAAGATCTCGGCATCAGCCGAACGCCAGTCCGAGAAGCCCTGACGCTTCTGGAACGGGAGGGCTTCGTAAGCACGGTGCCACGCCGCGGACTCTTCGTGACGCGCAAGACCAAGCGCGAAGTCATCGAGATGATCAGGGTCTGGGCCGCGCTGGAGGGCTCGGCAGCTCATGCCGCCGCCACGCACGCCACGGACGCCGATCTCCGCGACCTGAGCAAAGTCTTCCAGGATTTCGATCCCTCGGCATTGCCTGTTCATTTGACCGCTTATGAGGAAGCCAACCTCGATTTTCACCAGATGATCATCCGTCTCGGCGGCTGTGGATTGATGGTCGAGATGACGACCAACCTGTTCATCCACATGCGGGCGGTTCGATCGGCCTTCCTCCATCGGTCGGGGCGGTATGAAGTCTCGATGCGCGAGCATGCCGCCATCATCACCGCGCTGCAGGAACGCGACGCCGATCAGGCTGCGGTCCTCGTTCGCGATCATGCACTTGGTTTGATCGCCCACGTCGAAGCACATTGGGCGTGGCCAGAAGAATAAGGGACATCTCTGACGG
The DNA here is from genome assembly GCF_000333255.1 of Methylobacterium sp. B1. Lineage (NCBI taxonomy): Bacteria > Pseudomonadati > Pseudomonadota > Alphaproteobacteria > Hyphomicrobiales > Methylobacteriaceae > Methylobacterium > Methylobacterium sp. B1. Next base: position 5,306 of record NZ_BACT01000175.1, read on the forward strand.
AGGATCGACCCATGCTACCGTCCGTTCAGACCACCGACCTGCTCGGCCTCGGCTTCCTGATCATCGGCCTCGTCGGAGCGGGCGTTGCCAGCGCAAGCCGGTCGCCGCGTTTTGCAGAAGAGCCGCGTGAGGAACTCGCGGGCGGAGCGGTGCTTGTGGCGATCCTCGGCCTCGCCTTCGTGCTCGCCGAATGACAGACACACCGCAAGCAGGACCGGCCTCTTCACGTGCGGCAGCGAACCAGCCCAGTGCCACCGACGGTCGATCGGTCCGCTCCCGATGCGTCTGAAGGGCCTTCAGGCGTCTGCGGAGGGAGATGTCCGTCACACCGCTTCCGGGACAGACATGCCCTGAAGCGGACGGCGTCTCCGTGCCTCCTGTGGAGACCAACGGTGCTTCGTCGGGGACAAACGCGAACGGCCAGGATCGAGGCGGCTTCCGTGCACGGGCAGCCTCTCGTCCGTTGACGCCCCGGGCATTCGCTGAGGTGGTCACGCAGGCGGGCGAATGAATCCCGGAGCCTCACCTGCCGGCCGAACCGAATTCCGGGACATCCTCAAGCGAGGCCGCGTGACGCGGCCCGTCATGGCTCAGGCCAGGGTCGGGACCGGGCCGGTGAAGCCCGCGGCCGGCTTGTCGCCGTCGAAGTGATTGGCGAGCGCGACAACGACTGCGAAGTTGGCGATGGCGGCAACGGGGAGGAGAGCGAGAGCGGCGAGCAAGGTCATCAGCGGCGTCCTGTTGTGCGGTGCGCAAGAAGCGATATCGCACCGCACGCCTTGTCTGGTATGCCACATACCTCAAACCCGATATGCAGAGATTGCATGAGCAGATCGGGATGAGGGGCGTCTGCCGAGTGCCGTCATGCGAAGCGTCAAGTCGGGGTGACGCAAAGGCGGCCTGTCGAGGCGACAACAGGAGCTCTATTCGACTTGCGATAATCCGAACATCTGCTTTCATCCTCGCCTCACTTGGCGGTCAATCGCATCACACGTGAAAGTCGAACACGCGGGCTTTTTGTATCAATCTACCTCGAGTCGACGTTGCAGAACGGCAGACGCACAGCCGATTTCGGGATCTGTTCGCGGCAGTCTGCGCGGCCGGCATGGATTGATAGGAGGTTGCCTGCCTTTTCGACCGGTCTTCTCCGAAGCGGCCGTTACACATTCGGCCAGACTACGCCCTGCTGGATCAGGGTCAGTTCGGTCGCTGACGCTGCAGACGGTCCGACCTCACGTTATGCCCTTACAGAAAGCGATGATGGGGTGAGCCTCACCGCAGCGACAGGGTGCGGGGGAGGTCGGACAGGGGCTCGACCCCGTTGGCGGTGACGATCACGGTCTCCGAGGCGCCGACCGTCCAGGCTCCGTAAAAGCGCAGGGTCGCCGGCAGGTGGAAGACCATGCCGGGCTCGATGGGCCGGTCCTGTCCGGTGAAGAGCGAGAGCAGGCCGCCCTCCCCCCAGTCCGGGGCGAAGGCGACACCCATGGAGTAGCCGATCCGCTTGCGAAAGGCCGGGCCGTAGCCCGCCGCATCGATGATGGCCTGTGCCGCCGCGTGCGGGGCGGCGCAGGGATGGCCTGGGCGGATCGCCGCGAGCGCCGCGTCGAGGGCGCGCAGGGCGCAATCCATCATCCGCAACGCCTCGGCCGGCGGCGGACCGATCCAGACGCTGCGCATCAGCGCCGCGTGGTACCGGGCGTGACTGCCGGCGAGTTCGAGGAAGACGGCGTCGCCCGGCTCCAGCCGGCGCCGCCGCCACGTCATGTGCGGCAGCCCGCTGCGCGGGCCCGAGGCGACCAGGGGCTCCATCGCCACGGCTTCGGACCCGGCTGCGATCGCGGCCCCCAGCATGGCGGCGACGACGGCATTCTCGTCGGTGCCCGCCGCGCAGGCGTCGAGTCCTGCGGCGAGCCCGGCCTGCGCGTATCGAGCGGCGGCCCGGATCGCCTCCAGCTCAGCCGCCGACTTCACGGCCCGCAAGGGGGCGAGGAGGCCGGAGCCGTCGGGCAGCGGCCCGCTTCCGAGCGCGGCGTCGATCCGCCCCGCGAGCAAGGGCGAGACGAACCAGCCGTCCCGCTCCAGGGCCGGCCGGGTGAGCCCGCGCCCGCGCACGAGGGCCGCCAGGGCCTCGGCCGGGTCGGCGCCGTCCGGATAGGCCTGGATGTCGTCGAGCCAAGTGTTGGCGGCCGCTCCCGGCAGTTCGAGCTGCCGGACCAGGAGGGCCGGGTTCCCCTCCACCGGTACGAGGAGGGCCTGGAAGGCGAAGTAGCCCGCCGTCTGGCGGCCGGTCAGCCAGTAGATCGTCTCCGGGCCGGTCACCACGAGGGCGTCGTGGCCGGCCGCCGCGATGGCGGCCCGGGCCGCCGCCTGCCGGGCGGCGAACTCCGCCTCCGGAAAGGCCGCCTCGCGGCCGCGCAGGCCTGTGAATTCGTGCATCGCGCCGCCCTCGCCCCAAACTCCGCTCAGGCTCCACTCAGACTTCGCTCAGGCGACGGATGATGCCCTGCTTGAAATTCTCGAGATGGGCCGCGATGGCGTCCGCCGCCGCCGCCGCGTCCTTCGCCCGAAGGGCGGCAACCACCGCGAGATGTTCGCGATGGACCGCCTCGAACCGCTCGGGCATCCGGCTCAGGTTGAACATCTGCGTCTTGAGGCGCAGATCCTTGATCGTCTTGGCGAGGATCGCGTTGTGGCTGTGATCCGCGATCAGGTCGTGGAAGCGCCGGTCGACCTCCCAGTTGCCCGGCGCGTCCGGGTCGCCCGCCGTCAGCAGCGCCTCCATCTGCCGCTGCAGATCCGCCAGCACCGCGTCGGCGATCCGGCCGGTGGCCAGCATGACGCTCTCCCGCTCCAGCAGACGGCGGACATGCAGGATCTCCACCAGTTCGCGCAGGGAGAATTCCTTGACCACGAGCATCCCCCCGGGCTGCCGTTCGATCAGCCCCTCGGTCTCCAGCCGTGACATCGCCTCGCGGGTCGGGGTCCGGGAGATGTCGAGCATCTCGGCGAGGCGGCGCTCGTGCAGCACGGTGCCGGCCGGAAGGTCGCGGCGGACGAGCATGTCGAGCAGCCGATCGTAGGCCATCTGGCCGAGGCTCTGCTCGCGCCGGGCATTGAGCGCCGTCGTGTACGACGCGGCGTCGAGGGTTTTCATCGCGTCCTCCCGGAGCAGCCGGCCAGGCTGCTCCCCGTTTTCTTCTTCTCCGGCGCCGGCCTCGCGCCCGCCTACATGGCGGGCGTGCGGATCGGCGCCTTCGGGGCCGGGTCATAGCCGATCAACGGCGTGATGAGTTTGGCGTAGGTACCGTCGGCGACCATCTCGGCCAGGGCCTTGTTGACCGCGGCGTGCAGGTTCGGCTTGCCCTTCTTGATGGCGAAGCCCTTCTGGACCGTGCTGAGCGGAGTCTCGATCATCACCAGGGGGAGCTTGCGCGCCTTGATGGCGTAGTTGCCGGCCACCGCATCGTTGATCACCGCGTCGATGTTGCCGCCGACGAGGTCCTGCATGGCGTCCGCGGCAGTCTTGTAGCTCTTCAGGGTGGCGCCGTGCTCCTCGGCGAGCTTGCCGAAGGTCGAGGCCGAGAGCGCGCCGACATTGCGGCCCTTGAGATCCTCCGGCCCCTTGATGCCGGTATCCTTGCGGGTGACGATCCGCGCGCCGGATTCGAGCCAGCCGTCCGCGAAGGCGACCTGCTTCTGCCGGGTGGGAGTGATGTCCATCGATTCGCTGGTGATGTCGTACTGCCCACCGTTGGAAGGTCAAGGGGCGGAATGATGTCCTCAGACCGAGACCTGCGCATCCGGGCGGCCGCTTCCGCCTGATGATCGTTGGAGATGCCCCCCGGCCGAGGCAATCCGTGTAAAGACAGTCCGGCACGATCTGCCCGGGGAGGCACTTTGCCGTCCTGGAGTTGACGGAGCAAACGTCCGGTTTCGGGATTTGCTCAGCGGCGCATAAATGGCGGTGTTGGGTCGTCAGCGGACAGGGTCGGCCTGGAAAGGCTCCGGTCCGGAGGGTTCCCCTTTCGGCCGGTGGCAGGCGCACGCCGCGGCTTTCTCGTCGGCGCGGCCCCACATCGGCGCTTCGCAAGTGAGGAGCTGTGTTAGCAGATGCGCCAGCGGCGCCGCTTGATAAGGCTTCTGAAGCACCGGGGCTGACCGATACGCTTCCTCCAACCCCTGCGTGCCGTAGCCGGTCGCGAACAGGAACGGCGTGCAGCGCTCTAACAGCAGGTCGGCTACCGGATAGCTGCGGGCGTCGCCCAGGTTGACGTCCAGCACGGCCAAGTCGAACTTCCCGGTGCGGACATGATCCACGGCCTTGTCGAGGCGCATGGCCACCACGACCTCGCAGCCGAGGTCGAGCAGCATGTCCTCCGCGAGCATGGCCACGAGGCTCTCGTCCTCGACCAGCAGAACGCGGCGCCCTTCCAGCAAACTCATCGGGCAGGGTGCCCTTCCAGTGTCTCCTGGCCGACCCAGCCGAGCTGGGTCAATGGGATCTCCAGCCGGCAGACGACACCGCTCGGCGCGTATGTGATAGCCGCGTTGCCATCGAACTCCATCGGAAGCTGCCGCTCGATAAGCCGGGAGCCGAAGCCTCTGCGTGTTGGCAGAGTGACCGGCGGGCCGCCGCGCTCTTCCCATGCGAGATCAAGCTGCTCGCGGCCATCGTCCAAGGCCTGCAGGGACCACGTCACCGCGACCCGCCCCTCAGGGACCGACAGAGCCCCGTATTTGGCGGCGTTGGTCATCAGCTCGTGCAGCGCCATGGCCAGAGTTACAGCGACCTTGGGGTGCAGGCGTGAATCCGGTCCATTTAGCACGAAGCGGTTAACGTCGACCTCTGCCAGAAGGTGCGGTGCAAGCGCGCGCTCAACCACGCTGCGCAGGCTGGCACTCTCCCAGTTGTCCTCGACGAGCACGTTATGGGCGGTCGACAGCGCAGCCATGCGGGCGTCGAACACAGCCCGCGCGGCTTGGTCGGTCTGGCCACGGAACGTCTGCGCGGCGATCGATTGGACCGTGGCCAGGGTGTTTTTCACCCGGTGGTTCAGCTCGTTGATCAGCAGGCGTTGGCGCTCGGCCGCGGCCTTTTCCTCGCTTATGTCGCGGACCTCGATAATCGTGCCGATGATGTTGGCCGCGTCGTCCCGGATCGGGCTGGCCGTGAAGCCGACTGGATAGAAATGCCCGTCCTTGTGGACGAAAACCTCCTCGCCACGCTCCTGGTTGTTCTCCGGGAAGGCGCGATCGATCGCGCATTCCGCCAGCGGGAACGGCCGGCCGTCCGGGTAGGTGTGGTGCACGATGTCGTGCAGCGGGCAGTCGCGCTCCAGAACCTCGTCAAGCGTCCAGCCGGTCAGCTGCTCGGCGGCGCGGTTCATGTAGATGCAGTGCTGCCGGTCATCCATCAGGAAGATGGAGACCGAGGCGTTGTTAAGCACGGCATTGAGGCGCCGCTCGGTCTCGAACAGTTGGCCGGCGCTCGGCCTGAGACTCACGAGAGGTGTATTGGCGGCGGGAACAGATTGCAGCGGCTGCCGAGTATGCGGCACTGATACGACCCTTCACAGCGGGGTTGTCAAAAAAGGACGGGGCCCAACGAACCGTCGGGATCGTGCATCTCGCATGCCGCGTTGCGGCAGGCGCCACAAGGCCGAGCCTGCCAATGCGCTGACGGGAGGGTTGTTCCATACCCCAAACACAGTGGCTTTACGCGAGGCTTGGATGTTGGCAGTCGGTCCATTTGCCGGCCCGACCCGGCCTCCAGACCGTCATTGCGTGTAATGATTTCCAAAACCCAACGATTGAGTCTTCGTGTCGCCATCATCGCCGCGGAGGCCCGGGCGGGGGCTCACACGGCCCTGCTGATGGATAGGATTCTACACGGACAGGATACTGACGAAACCGAGCAGGTCCTGTGTCGCGAAATGGACGTCCTGGCGGCGTTGCGTGCCCACGCAAAAGCGCGGAACAAGGATGAGCCATCGCCGTAAGATGTTCATTCCTACGGCTACTGATCTGTACCTTCCCTCCAGTAGACCCGACCGCATTGCAGCGGGTCCGCTATGGGCACTTAGTTGGGATTGTCGCGGCGTCTGGTTTGGGTCGGTAGGAGGCCGTCCGCTTTTCCGGCCGACCGTCTCCCAAGCGGCCGTTCCGCTTACGGCCAGACTACGTCATGCCGGATTACCAATCCGCGCAAAACCCGACGTTCGGCTTTGCGCCCATCCCGGTCATACAACCGCATCCTCACGATGCCTGAAAGCAGACACGCAAGCTTGGCATCGATTGTTCGGCAGCAGCAACGCTTCGATCACCACTGCTGTGATGTGAGGCCTTCGGCCATCCACGGTCACCGACGAACGTTGCGAGTCGGTGTGCTATGTATCGTTGTGCTATGGAGTGCGGGGAGGATAACACCTCAGAATGCGGTCCATCGGTCAGCACCTCGTCGACGCATGGCCGCGCCTGTATTGCTACGCGTTGACCCTGACGCGCGAGCCCGACGCCGCACGTGACCTGATGCAGCAGAGCGCTCTCAAGGCGCTCTCCACGCGGACGACTCCCCGTGAGCCTCGGGCGGCCCGCGCCTACCTGTTCCAGATCGTGCGCCACGCCTGGATCGACCGGATCCGCCGTTCCCGCATCCGCAACGAGGACGATCTCCTCGATTGGCCCGACGAGGGGTTCGACGACCGCCTGATCGAGGCCATCGCCGTGCGCCAAGCCTTCACCGCCCTCGATGCACCCTGCCGATCTGTCGTGACCTGCGTGGATGTCGAAGGCTTGAGCTACCGGGAGACCGCCGAACGGCTCGATATTCCCATCGGCACGGTCATGAGCCGGCTGCACAGGGCGAGGAGGATCATGCTGCACCGGATCGCCGGGTCATCCGATGGGAGTGAGGTGTCGTGATGCGCTGGGAAACCCTCAATGCCTATGTCGATGGGGAGCTCGATGCGCAGAGCCGGCACGAGGTCGCGGGGTCGCTGGCCCGGGACCCGGTCCTGGCCGCGCGGGTCGCGACCCTGACCCGGCTGAAGCAGGGCGTGAAAGCAGCAGTCGTGCGGCCCCGGCGCGCCCCAATCGCCCGCGCCTCCCTCAGATGGGCCTGCGCCGCGGCCTTGGCTGTCCTCGTCGGCGCCGGGTGGCTGGTGATGGCGTCCCGGCCCCCGGCCGACCCCGCGCGCGCCGCCTTCGCCGCCTGGAGCGCGGCGGGCTCGCCCGCGAATGACGTGCGGCTCGCGGGCGGCTTTCCTGGCTTCCCCCTCGATCTCGGGGCGGCCGGCTTCCGCTTGGTCTACTTGTCCGCGGACGACGGTTCGGCAGGCCGCCTCGCCGGATACGAGGGGCGCCATGGCTGTCGGCTGGCCCTCTGGAGCGGACCGGCGCCTGCCCAGGCCGGCCTCGCAATCGCGAAAGGCAGCCGCGACCTGCGTCTGGCCCGCTGGGACAGCGAGGGGCGTCACTACGTCCTCCTGTCCGAGACGGTGCCGACCGAGCGGTTCGCCCTGCTGGCCGAGGCGGCCATGCTGCTCACCGCGCCGGACATGACCGACCGCCTGCGCATCGCCCTGGACCGGGCCAGCGGCCTCCCGGAGCGCCCCTGCGCCGGGTGAGTGGAGAGGACGGAATTTATTTCGATCCGCCGCGAATAGACCGGGGGCGACGTGCGTCTCCTCCTCCGCACAGCTCGGGCCCGGTCACCGGAGCCACGCGCGGACGGGGAGGACTTTCGGATGCTCGATAGACGGGATCTCATCAGGCGCGCGGGCCTCACGGCCCTGGCGGGACTCGGCAGCGGCAGCCTCGCTCCGCTGCGGGCGCTCGCGGGAGACACGGCCACGCTGCCCTTCGGCAACGGCGAACGGCCCCTGGTGGCCTATCCGGGCAAGCGCCCTCTGCTCCAGATGACCGCGCGCCCGCCGCAGCTGGAGACCCCGTTCCCGGTGTTCGACGAGGGCGCGATCACGCCCAACGACGCGTTCTTCGTCCGCTACCACCTCGCCGACATCCCGACCGAGATCGATCCGGAGACCTACCGGGTCGCGATCAAGGGGCATGTCGAGACGGAGGTCTCGCTTTCGCTCGCCGACCTGAAGGCGATGCCGACCACCGAGATCGTCGCGGTCAACCAATGCTCGGGCAACTCTCGCGGCTTCTTCGAACCGCGCATGGCCGGGGGTCAGCTCGCCAACGGAGCCATGGGTTGCGCCCGCTGGACCGGCGTGCCGCTGAAGGCCGTGCTCGACAAGGCCGGGGTGAAGGCGGGCGCCGTGGAGGTCGCCTTCACCGGGCTCGACGGTCCGGTGATCCCGGAGACGCCGGATTTCGCCAAGTCGCTCAAGCTCGACCACGCCCGCGACGGGCAGGTGATGCTCGCCTGGGCCATGAACGGGCAGGATCTGCCCTGGCTCAACGGCTATCCGCTGCGTCTCGTCGTGCCGGGCTTCTACGGCACCTACTGGGTCAAGCACCTGGAGAGCATCAGCGTGCTCGACAAGCCCTTCGACGGCTTCTGGATGCAGAAGGCCTATCGCATCCCCGACAACGACTGCGCCTGCACGCAACCCGGCAAGGCGGCGGACAAGACCGTGCCGATCAACCGGTTCACCGTGCGCTCCTTCCTCACCAACCTGACCGACGGGGCGGACGTGAAGGCCGGGCGCACGCCCTTGCGCGGCATCGCCTTCGACGGGGGCTCCGGGATCAAGTCGGTGGCGGTCTCGACCGATGACGGCAAGACCTGGACGGAGGCGCAACTCGGGCAGGATCTCGGCCCCTACGCCTTCCGGCCCTGGACCCTCGGCGTGGACCTGTCGCCGGGCGCGCACGCGATCCGGGTGCGGACCACGGGCAACGACGGGGTGAGCCAGCCGATGGAGCCGCGCTGGAACCCGGCCGGGTACCTGCGCAACGTGGTCGAAACCACCCGCGTGCGCGCGGCCTGAGGGAGTGACGAGAATGACCCGCATCACCCTCGCCCTGACGGCGGCCCTCGCCCTCGCGGCCGGCACAGCCCTCGCCGCGCCGAAATCCTACGAGGTGCCGGAGCCGACCGCGACCCTGCGGGCGCCGAAGGCCGGCACGCACGCGGAGGGCTTCGAGGCGGCCCAGGCGAACTGCCTCGTCTGCCATTCGGTGGACTACATCGCCATGCAGCCGCCGGGCAAAGGCGCGGCCTTCTGGGAGTCCGAGGTGACCAAGATGGTCAAGGTCTACCACGCGCCGATCGACGAGGCGCAGGCCAAGGCCATCGCCGCCTACCTCACCGATACCTATTGAGGCTTGAAATGGGGGCGGTCCTGCGACCGCCCCTCCTCTCGTTACTGCGACGCCTGCGTCTGGACCGTCGCGCCGGTCTCGCCGGGCTTACCCTCGACGATGACGAGGCTGCGCCGCGCGGCTTCGTTGGCATTCTGCGTGACCTGCCGGATCGGGCCGATGGCGTTGACGATGGCCGCGCCCGCCGGGTTCGTCATGAAGGCGGCGAGAGGCTCCAGGGGCCCCGCGCCCTTCGGATCGGCCGAAAGGGCCAAGACATAGGGCTTCTTCGGCGTGAGGCCGGTCACCGCCGCTTGCAAGGTCTGCAGCACGCCCTGGTCGAACAGCGTGACTTGCGTGGCGGCCTTGCCGTCCGGCCCGGCGAGCGTCAGCGTGCTCGATTGGCCCGCCGCGCCGAGCGGCTGGAGGTTCGGCGCGCCGGCTCCCTCCGGCACCGCCTCGGGAACGTAGGCGACGCCCTGCGGCCCCTGGCCGATCGGGATCGTGGCGATGACCGCGTTGCTGCCCGTATCGATCACCGCGACGGCATCGGCGTTCTCCAGGCCGACATAGATCCGCGTTCCATCGCCCGAGGGCCAGAGACCGTGGGGGAGCGCGCCGGTGGGAATGGTCGCGACCTGCGAGAAGTCGTCGGTGCGGAACACCTTCACGTGGTTCAGGCCGCCGATCGTCACGTAGGCGAATTGCCCGGCCTTCGTGCGCGCGATGTTGACGTGGTTGGTGATCGGGCCCATCTCGATGGTCTTGAGCGCCTTGAAGGGCGGCGTGGCCTCGAACACTTGGACGCGGCCGACGTCCTTGAGGGTAAACCACACCTGCTTGCCATCGGGCGTCGCCGCGATGTCGGGGCAGAACGGGCTCTCCTGCTTGATCCGCCCGACGATCTCGCGGCTCTTCACGTCGATGGCGACCGTCTCGGGGCTGAAGCTGGAGCAGACGTAGCCGTAGCGTCCGTCCGGCGAGAAGATCGTCATGCCCGGCCCGTTCGGCACCGTGATCCGGCCCGTCTCCTTACCGGTCCCCGCATCGAGAATCGCGACGTAGTCCTCGCCCCGCACGCTCACCCAGACTTCGCGACCGTCCGGCGTGAAGAACGCCTCGTGCGGCGAACGGCCGACATAGGTCGTGTGGCGCACCGTGTTGGTGGCGGTGTCGATGAAGCTGACCGAATTCGAGCCGATCGAGACGGCGAGCAGGGTCTTGCGGTCGGGAGAGAAGCCCATCCCATGGACGAGAAGCTGGCCGCGATAGAGCGGGCTCAGATTCGCGGGCGTCGTGTCGCCGAGGCGGATCACACCGAGGAGCTTGTTGGCGGCGGGATCGATCACCGAGACCGTGTTGGAGAACTGGTCCGAGGTATAGAACCGGTCGCGGGGGCCGACCGGCACGTCCGGCGCCGAGGCGGGCCCGGGCGCCTGACCCGCGAGGGCGGTTCCGCCGAGGAAGGCGAGCAGCAGGGCCGCCGGAATGACGTGTCGCATCGTGAGGTCTCTTCGCGCTGACAAGTGGGAAGGTGAGCGGCGATCCGCTCAGTGATGGTGATGGGCCGGCATCCGCTGCGGCGTGGCTTGCGCGACCGGCCGCTCGGCCAGGGCGCGGCGCATGACCTCGATCTCCTGCGCCTGCTCGACGATGATGCCCTGCGCGAGCCGGCGCAGGACCGGATCGCGGCCATAGGCGAGTTCGGCCTTCGCCATCTCGATCGCGCCCTGATGGTGAGGGATCATCATCGCGGCGAAGTCCCGGTCGGGGTCGCCGGACGGCGCCACCGCCATATCCGCGTGCATCCGCGCCATCGATTGGGCCATCATCGCATCGAAGCCGCCGGGAGCGGTCTCCGCATGCCCGGCGCGCATCATCATGCCGCCACTCAGGACGCCTCCGGCCATGAGCAGGGTGATGAGGATCGCCGTCGGTGCTCCGCGCATGATGTCTCCCACAGTGTCGAGGTCACGCGGGGAGAGATGCGGGCGGGGCCGGGATATTCCCCGCCGCATCGTCGTGAACCGATCACGAATGCGTGATCGGAATTCGAAGTTGGATCCCGGAATAAATCGGGCGCTTCCGGCATCTCTCGTCTGGGTGGTGGCGTGAGCACTGCCATCGACCCGATCCGGAGACCGCCTTGGACGACCTCGCCGTCCTGATCGAGCCGCAGATACCGGCCCTGCGCCGCTATGCGACCGCGCTGCTGCGTCAGCGCGAGGCGGCCGACGACCTCGTCCAGGACACGCTGGAACGGGCGATCCGCGCATGGCCGCAGCGCCGCGAGGGTGACCTGCGCGCGTGGCTGTTCGCGATCCTGCGCAACCGCTACCTCGAAGGCGTCCGCCGCCGCCGGGGCATCGAGGTCGGCGTGGAGGCGCTGGACACGGTCACAGACGCGGGGACCGATCCCGAAGCGGCCTTGGGCGCGCGGGACGTGCTCGATGGGATCGCCGCGCTGCCGGAGGAACAGCGATCCGTCCTGCTCCTCGTCGCGGTCGAGGACATGTCCTATGCCGAGGTCGCCGCCGTGCTCGCGATCCCCGTCGGCACGGTAATGTCGCGCCTCAGCCGGGCGCGGGGGCGGATGCGCGCCTTTCTCGATCTGGCCCCCACGATCGTCACCGGGCATCTGCGGAGGGTGAAATGACCGCGTCCGACCCGCGTCCCATCGGCGAGGACGATCTGCACGCCTTCGTGGATGGACGGCTCGATCCGGGCCGCCGTGCCGGCGTCGAGGCGTGGCTCGCCGCGCATCCAGAGGCGGCTGCGCGGGTCGCCGCCGATCGGGAGGTGCGGGACCGCCTGCGGGCGCGGCTCGCGCCCGTGTCGGAGGAGCCGATCCCTGCCCGCTTGCGCATCGCCAACCTTGCGACCCCGCACCGGATGCGCATCCCGCGCTGGTGGACGAACGCGGCGGCGGCGGCGTTCCTGCTCGCCCTCGGCGGCGCATCCGGGTGGGTCGGGCGCGGCGCCGTGCCGGGTCCAGGCGCGCCCGTCGAACCGATGACCCAGGCGGCCGTCTCCGCCTTCCGCACCTACGTGGTCGAGGCCGCCCATCCGGTCGAGGTCCGCGCCGATGGCTCGTCCGACCTCGTGCAGTGGCTCGCCGCGCGACTGGGACGGCCCGTCATCGTGCCGGACCTGCGGACGCAGGGTTTCCGGCTGATGGGCGGTCGCCTGCTCCCCGCCGGAGACGAGCCAGCGGCCATGCTGATGTACGATGACGACCGGGGAACCCGTTTAACTCTCTACAGCCGGGCCGGGCCGTCCGGTGGGCGCGGCGTGTTTCGGTATGCCCGCGCGGACGACGTGGCGGCCTTCTCGTGGATCGACGCGGGCATGTCCTATGTGGTGACCGCCCGCACGGACGAAGCGCGGCTGCTCCGGGTCGCCCAGGCGGTCGATGCGCAGGTCTCGGGCCAACGTGAAGGCGCGCGGTGACGCACGCGTAGGTTCCGCCTTACCTTCCCTCGTCAGCCCAGCCCTTCTGAGCCCGAGACGCCATGACCCTCGACCAGTTGCGGATCTTCGTGGCGGTGGCCGAGCGCCAGCATGTGACCCGGGCGGCCGAGGCGTTGAATCTCGTCCAGTCGGCGGTCAGTGCCGCCATCAACGCGCTGGAGACCCGGCACGCCGTCAAGCTGTTCCACAGGGTCGGCCGTGGCATCGAACTGACCGAGGCAGGAAGCGTCTTTTTCGGTGAAGCTCGCGCCGTGCTCGCCCGCGCCCAGGCGGCCGAACTGGTGCTGGCGAACCTCAGCGGCCTGCGGCGCGGCACATTGACCATTCAGGCGAGCCAGACCATCGCCAGCCACTGGCTCCCCCTGCATCTCGTCGCCTTCCGGGCGGCCTACCCGGACATCGTCCTGCGTCTCGGCATCGGGAACACTGCGGAGGCGGCCGAAGCGGTGCGGGCGGGGACGGCGGAACTCGCTTTCGTGGAAGGCGCGATCGACGACGCCAGCCTGGGGAGCACGCCGATCGCCGAGGACCGGCTGGTGCTCGTGGTCTCGGCCGGCCACCCCCTGGCCGGATGCGCACGGCCGGAACCAGCCGACCTCGCTTCGGCCTCCTGGGTGCTGCGGGAGCCCGGATCGGGCACGCGCTCCGCCTTCGAGGCGGCGCTCGTTGCTTTGGGCATCGCGCCAGATACCCTCGCCGTCGCCCTGGAACTGCCGTCGAACGAGGCCGTCCTCGCCGCCGTCGTCGCGGGGGCCGGCGCGAGCGTGCTCTCCGAAGCGGTCGTCGGGCCCTCGCTGCGAACCGGCGCGCTCGTCGCCGTGCCCCTCGCCCTGCCGACGCGGACCTTCCAGGTCCTGCGCCACAAGGAGCGTTACCGCAGTCGCGCCGCCGACGCACTGCTCGCCCTAATCCACGCCGCCGCCTGACCGGCTGCGCGACTCAGGCGACCTCGACTCGCACACGGTGCCACGAGGCGCTGAGGTAGCCCTTGAAGTTCCACGTGTCGTCCAGCAGCGCCGGCTGGGTCTGCCCGGCCGAGTCCCAGGCGCGCACCGCGAGTTCGCCGCGCTGCCCCGAAGCGCTTCATGCGCGAGGACGGCTCGGCCGGAGCGGCCGCTGCAACCTGTCGCCCCGCGGCGAGCGGACCCGAACCACCGTCTCGGCCATTCCCTTCGTAAGCGGCGGCCGGAGCGGCCGCGGACGGGAAGGGCAGGATGGACGCACGCGCGCTGGACGAGGGTCATCTCGGACGGGCCCATACCCGGGTCGAGGGTCCCGACAAGGTCACGGGCCGGGCCCTCTACA
>NZ_BACT01000174.1:0-24683 GCF_000333255.1 Methylobacterium sp. B1
AAGCAGGCTCACGCCGGCGCTTTCAATGGGTCGATGGAGCAGCGTCGCTNNCAGGCCGCCCCTGGGAGAGCCTGAGCGGNTCGCTGGACGGNCCTCCTGATGTCTTCATCAAACCCGCCTTGAGGTACTTCTCCATGCTGGCACCGAGGCCGGCGGAATGCGCCTGGAGCTGGTCGGAGATCCGCCGGACCATCTCGGCGAGCTGTCCCGTCTCTCCGGCCGCGGCCGAGACACCGGTGATGTTGGACGACATCTCCTGGGTCGAGGCGGCTTGCTCCTCGACGGCGCTCGCCATGGCCAGCGTGAGTTTCGAGAGCTCGGCCACCTCGTCGGTGATCAGGCGGATCGCCGTCACGGCCTCGCCGGTTGCTTTCTGGATAGCGTGGACCTTGTGGGTGATCTCGCCGGTCGCCCGGGCCGTCTGGCCGGCGAGCTCCTTGACCTCCGTGGCCACCACCGCGAAGCCGCGCCCGGCCGCGCCTGCGCGCGCCGCCTCGATCGTGGCGTTGAGCGCGAGGAGGTTGGTCTGGTCGGCGATCGACTTGATCATTCCGACCACTGCATCGACCTCGCCGGCATTGGCAGCGAGGTTGCGCACCGTCGCATCCGTCGCCGTCGCCTGGTTGGCGATCTGCTGGGTGCGCTCGGAGACCCGCCCGACCTGGCCCGAGATCTCGTGGATCGAGCTGGTCATCTCCTCGGATCCGGCCGCTACGGAGTTCGCGCGCTCGCTCGCCGCGTCCGCCGAGCGGTTCAAGCCCTCCGCCGATTCCTTCATCTCGCCGATCGCGGTTCCGAGTGCCTCGACGACGCCGGCGACGTCTTCGGCCATGGCGAGTTGTGCGGTGATGACCGACCAAGTCAACATCGGCCCGACATAGGCTCCGTCCGCGTCGGTGATGGCGGAGACTTGCAGGTCGAGGGTCTCGGGTCCGACCTTGATCCTGGTGCGGTGCGGCAATCGGCGCGCGTCGGCGAGCATGTTTCGCTGATGATGCGGGTTCTTGTGAAAAACGTCGAAGGACTTGCCCATCATGTCGGAGACCTTGATCGGCAGATACCGCTCAATGGCCTCCAGGGTCTTGCGCGAGGTATTGTTGATGTAATTGATCTTGAAGTCGTTCTTCGGGTCTGCGGTCATGACCGCGACCGGCATCTCGTCGATCATGCGCAGCAGCCTGTTGGTCTCGCTCTTCTTGGCCGTGATGTCGCTGGCGAACTTGATGACCTTGAACGGCATGCCGTCGGCGCCCAGGATCGGGTTGTAGGTGGCTTCGAGCCAGACCCTCGCGCCGGACCGCGCGCGGCGGGGAAATTCGCCGGACGCGAACTCGCCGGCCCGAAGCCTCGACCAGAATTCGTCATACTCCGAACTGCCGGCCATCTCGTCGGTGACCAGGATCCGGTGATGCTTTCCCTGCAAGGAATCCAGATCATAGCCCACGACGGCCAGGAAATTCGGGTTGGCGCGCAAGATGGTGCCATCCATGCCGAACTCGATGATGGCCAATGAGCGCGTCAGCGCATCGATGGTGGCCTGGGTTTCATTATAGGCGGACTTACGGAACATGGTGCAACTCTCATTGGACACCGTATCGTGAACTCAAAACCATAAGTCGTCCTTAGTCGCATCGCTGAATTCGACCCGTAACGTGCGGCACGAGGTTTCATTTCGAACGCATATGTGGAGCGTGAAACAGAGCTCGGTCGCATCATGACCGATTTCCTGTCAGATCGACCCTCGTCCCCGAGTCTGGGCGCCTGCCGACGAGCGAACAGCGGTCGTCAGATCCCCAGGACCGGTCCGAGCGCGCGCATCGAGAGCTGCTGCGTGCAGTGGCAGGCCTGGCGACGGCTTGCTTCGCGCGTGAGATGGAGCGCGGTCTTACCGATCGCGCACCGCGCCTTGGATCGCGCGGGCACGTCCTCGGTGTGCGGAACTCGCTCAGTCTTGGACAGGGCCGTGATCCGGATCGCCGGCCCCGCATTGGCGAGGTTGGCACGACGGCTATCGCGAAGCCTGTTCCGAATCCTCTTCGTCCGCGAGCCGAAGCAATTCCTCGACCTTCGCGACGTTGCACTCGGCCATGGCAAGGACTTTCCAGGCCGCGACCAGAAACTCCGGCTCGGCGGACAGCCTCTCATCCGGGGCTTGGAGGACCCGCCGGAGGCCACCGGCCAGAGCCCGCATCGACGCCGCGGCCTGACGGATCTGCGCGATCCGGGGACCGATGTCCTCGCCGGAATCGAGGCGACGGCGCAGGTCGAGCAGCATGGCGCGGGCGCCCTCGGCGCCCGGGATGATGCCGAGAGGGATGATGTCGGCCATGGCGATCACGCCTGCCCGACCCGGTGCGGCCCGCCGCGCCGGTGCCCCGCCGGGGCCTCTCCCCGGCGATCCGGCCGAAGCGTGGGATCGGTCCCGAGCCCCGGGGCGCTGGCGGTGCGGCACTCCATCGGGACCGCCTCAGGCCGCGCGCACGGTGGTGAGGAAGCGCGTCATCTCCGATGCGAGTTGCTCGGCGTGTCGCGATAGTTCGCCGGAGGACGCCAGCACCTGGGTCGCCGCGGCGCCGGTGGCCTCCGAGGCCAGGGCGACTCCGGCGATACTGCTGGTCACCTCCGCGGTGCCGGTCGCCGCCTGGGCGACGTTGCGCACGATCTCCTGGGTCGCCGCGCCCTGCTGCTCGACGGCGGCGGCGATGCTGGCCGCCACCGTGTTGATCTCGCGGATGCGCCCCGTGATCGCGCCGATGGCCGAGACCGCCTCGCCCGTCACACCCTGGATGCGGCCGATATGGCCACCGATCTCGTCCGTCGCCCGGGCCGTCTGCGACGCGAGTTCCTTGACCTCGGCGGCGACGACCGCGAAGCCCTTGCCGGACTCGCCGGCCCGCGCCGCCTCGATGGTCGCGTTCAGCGCCAGGAGGTTGGTCTGGCCGGCGATGGCCGAGATCATCGCGACGACGTCGCCGATCCTCGCAACTGCCGCCGTGAGGTCCTCGACGAGCCGCGCCGTCCGGTCGGCCTCGCCGACCGCGGCCTGCGCGAGGGATGCCGATCCCTGCACCTGACGGCCGATCTCCTGAACGGAGCTGCCCAGTTCCTCGGAGGCCGCCGCAACGGTACCGACGTTCGATGCTGCCTGCTCGGCGGCCGCCGCCACGGCCGTGGATTGCGTGGCCGTCTCCGTCGCGGTCGCCGTCATCGTCGCGGCGGTGACCTGCAACTCCGTCGCGGAGCCCGAGACCATCCCGACGATGCCGCCGACGGTCCGCTCGAAGCCGTTCGCGAGGTCCATCAGGATGCGGCGTCGGTCGGCGGCGGCCGTCGCGTCGGCGCCGCGCTTCGTCTCAGCCTCTGCGACGGCCTTCCGCGCGACCATGGCCCTGATGCCCTTGACCGCCTTGCCGACTTGGCCGACCTCGTCGCGACGGTGGGCTTCCTGGATGGCGGCGTCGATGTCGCCCTCGGCCATGCGCTGCAGGACGGCGACCAGGCGCGCCAGAGGCCGCGTCAGTCCGAAATGGACGATGGCAAACGCGATGGCCAATGCCGCGAGCAGCCCGGCGACCGCAGCGGTGACGAGGACGGTCGTCGCTCGCTCCGCGCTCGTCTGGGCCTCGGCCTTCGCCTGGGCGAGCTCGGCCGTCAGATTATCGATGCGCGGCTGGACGAGGTCGCGGACCTTGGTGCGGGCGGCGAGACCTTCGGAGAGCAGGATTCTCCGCGCGGTCTCAGCGTCCCCGTCGAGGGCCGCCGCGTTCGCGCGCCCGACGATGTGGAAATAGGCTTCGACGGTCTCGTGCAGCTTTTGATTGATCGCCCGCCGCTCAGGCGAATCGGACAGAGCGATCAGCCTGTCGACGGCCACGAAGGCGTGTCTCACGGCCTCGTCGTAGCGTGATCGGTACGTGGCTATCTCCGGCGGCCGGTCCTCGATGAGGATATTGCGACTCTGAACCGTCGCCTCGAGAACGTTCGTGCGGACATTCAGGATGTTCTCAAGTCGACTGGACTGAACGTCGACGATGTGCCGGGTCTTCTCACTCAGTTCGTCGAAGACTCCGTGCGCGCGATACACAAGGCCGGCCGCGACGGCGGCCACCAGCAGCAGCGGGATCGTGACCTTTGTAACAATCCTGACATCGGAAAGGCGCGACATGTACTGCTGATCCACTGTTTTCAATTTTTGGCATGGCCGCAATTAAAGCCGCCTTGCTGGCGGCCGCGCTCTGGAGGCATTCTCAGCGCCATAAGCGACGTTTTCTCTCATTTGGGCGTCGACGGAGGTCACGAGGCGCGGGCCATCGACAGGACCGGCCGCGCGACGGAGGTCGGGCTCCTCTCGAGGGTCGGCGCGGGCGCCTGCGTGGCCGGACTCCCATCCGGGTCGCCGTCGCCTGCAGGCGGCGGCGTCCCCTCGATCCGCGCGATGAGCGCCGCGACCTCGTGGACCGGGCGCGCCGGGCTGTAGAGGAAGCCCTGCGCGATGTCGCAGCGCTTGTCCCGGAGGACGTCCAGTTGCTGGCGGGTCTCCACGCCCTCCACCGTGACGCTCATCGACAGGGCCCGCGCCATCCGGGCGATGGCCTCGACCACGGCGACCTTCTCGGGCCGGCCCTGCAGGTCGCGCACGAAGGAGCGGTCGACCTTCACCTTGTCGAACGGGAATTCGGTCAGGTAGCTCAAGCTCGAATAGCCGGTGCCGAAGTCGTCCAGCGCGATGCGGACGCCCGTCGCGCGCAGGCGCTTAAGGTTCTCCAGAACCTCCGGACCGTGGTCGAGCAGCACCGACTCGGTGATCTCGATCTCCAGCCGCTCCGGCGCGAGGCCGGTCTCGCGGAGAATGGCCGCGACCTCCGCGTGGAAGCCCGGCATGCGCACGTGGATGGAGGATATGTTCACCGCGATCTTCAGGTCGGGCCAGGCACGGGCGTCGGTGCAGGCGCGGCGCAGCGCCCAGCGGCCGATCTCGACGATGAACCCGGTCGCCTCGGCGATGGGGATGATCTCCCCCGGCGAGACCCAGCCGTGTCCGGGCTTGTTCCACCGCAGCAGCGCCTCGAAACCGGCGACGCGCCCGGTCTTCATGTCCACCAGGGGCTGGTAGTGCAGCTCCATCGCGTCCGCCGCCAGGGCCGCGCGCATGTCCAAGTCGAACTGCCGTTGGCGGACGACCCGCTCCTCCAGCGACGGGTCGAAGGTCCGCCAGCAGCCCTTGCCGCCGGCCTTGGCGGCGTAGAGGGCCAAGTCGGCGCGCATGAGCAGGGCGGCCGGCTCGATGGCGTCGTCCGGCACGTAGGCGATGCCGACGCTGACGCCGACCTCCAGCCGGGCTTCGTCGATCTGGAACGGGCGGCGCAGGTCGGCCACCACGCGCGCGGCGAGGGACTCGGCCGCGGGCCGACCGAGGTCCCGGACGATCATCGCGAACTCGTCGCCGCCGAGGCGGAACAGGCCGTGGGGGTCGCCGATGGCGAGCAGGCGCGCCGTGACCTCTCGCAGCAGTCGGTCGCCGACGAGGTGGCCGCGGCTGTCGTTGACGGCCTTGAAGCCGTCGAGGTCGAGATAGAACAGCGCGCTCGGGCTCCCGGCCGTGCCGACCTCGCGGCAGAGCGTTTCCAGCGTGTCCTGGAAGCCGCTGCGGTTCGGCAGTCCCGTCAGGCTGTCGTGACCCGCCAGGAAGGCGATGCGGGCTTGCGCCTCCCGACTCTCGGTGGCGTCCGACCCCACGCCGCGATAGCCCGCGAACGCCCCTTGCGCGTCGAGGACGGGCTTGCCGTTGAGCGTGATCCAGCGCGTGCCGTTCGCGGTCCGGAGCCGGACGGTTCTGTCGCGGAAGGGTGCGCGCGCCGCGATCGCCGCGGCGACCGCCTGGACGTCCGCGCCGTCGCCGTCCGGGTCGGCGAACGCCTGCAGAAGCGCAGGCAGCGTCCGGTGGCGCAGCCCGGCGGCCTCGACGCCGAGCAGGGCGGCGATGGCGCCGCGGGCCTGCCGGAGCTGCCCGACCGTGTCGGTTTCCCAAAGCCAGTCACTCGTGCCCTCGGCGAAGTCCTTGAGCAGGAACCCGATGGTCTCGCTCTGCGCCTGCACCATGACGCGGTCGCGGATGCGCTGGTACGAGTGCCGACACATCCGACGCGCGCTCACGAACACGAAGGCCGCGTACATCGACAGCAGGACCGCGACATACTGGCCGATCGGGCTCTCGCAACCGGCGAGCCCGACGAACATGCCGGCCACGACCGGCGCCACGGCGAGGAGCGCCAGGGAGAAGATCGGGCCCGCGACGTAGGCGTGCGAGATCAGGGCGGCGCAGACGGCCCCGACCACGATCCGGTAGGCGTTGTCGACGGATGGTAACAGGATCGCCGGCATGCTCGCCCAGGCGAGCCCTCGGCCGAGTGCGAGGCCGTGAAGGACCGCGAAGGCCTCGCGGGCGGTCGACCGATCGCCGAGGCGGCCGCGATAGCGTCGCATGGCGATCAGGGCCGCCGCGCAGAGCGCGGTCACCGCCACCGCGAGACCGGATAGGTAAGCGTGCGAGGCGATGCCCCAGAAGATGGCGGCCAGCGCGAGCACGACGGCGGCCTGGGTCACCGCCGAGTATCTGCCGAGCTGCAGCGTCTCGGCGAGCATCGTCGCGCGTGTCGCCTCGCGCAAGCGCGCCTCCTCGTCGGGCAGGTGCACCGCATCGTCGGCGTCCATCGGCAGGATGATTTCACTCATGGCCGGGCCCGTCCGAGGACGTCGAAGTGTCGGCATCGGCGACGATCACCGCGCCGTCACGGTCGAAAGCCGTCAGCGCCCGCGCGGGGTCGAGCATGCTCGACTTCACCTTGAGTTCGGCATTCGACAGCGACATCGACGCATCCAGGCAGAAGACGCCCCTTCGCGTCTCGCCCGCGAGGATGAACGTCCCGGACTGCCAGAGTCTCAAGCCGATCGACGGAATTCGGGTCCGACCGAGGATGCAAGGGCGGTATTTCCTGTCATTTCTTTGCGCGTCCTTCGACCTGTCGGCCGCGTGGAATTTTTTGTTTCATTTCGCTGCATATTCGTCGCACGTCCCCGGACAATCGAATTTCGAAAGCTGATATCGACCAAAGAAACCGGCGCCCTCCGACACGGGTACTTTTTCCTAGAAGTCCGATTGACTGCGAGGCACTGACAATCGCCATCGGATGTCAGTCAATATGGGGCGAATGCTGTCTTCTTAACGTCCCGATCGCCGCGATAATGGCATGCTGCAGGTCACGAGATGGAACGTTGGCGACCGAGGTGAGGCGATGCCGACACGGGCACTGATGCGTCCGCAGGCGACGACCGAGGCCGGCGCCGCCCCGCGCGGCTTCTCCTCGCGCCACTATCTGAAGCTGATCGAGGACACGGGCAAAGTGGGCTTTTGGTCAGCGGACCTGCGCTCCGAGCGGCTGGACGCATCGCCGGGCCTCTACCGGATCCTGGGCCTCGACCCGACCACCGAGATGACCTTCGGCTTCGGGCTCGACATGATCCATCCGGAGGATCAAGCCGCGCACGGTGACCAGATCGCCGTGCTGCGCTCCGGTCAGCCGGTCAGTCGCGAGTTCCGCATCATCCGACCGGACCGGACCCAGCGCTGGCTCCTGCACCACGCCGAGGTCATGCTGGGCGCGGACGGGCGCCCGAGCCAGGGCATGGGCGTCGTGTTCGACGTCACGGCGCAGCACGAGACCATGAACGCGCTCATGCAGCGGCATGACCGCCTGAACGCGCTGATCGCCGCGACGGCAGCGGTCTTCTGGGTCAATAAGGCGAACGGTGAGCCTAGCGAGATGCCGCAGTGGATGGCCCTGACCGGTCAGTCCCACGCGCAGATGCAGGGTCTGGGCTGGCTCGACGCCGTCCACCCGGACGACCGCTCCCGCACGCTCGCGGCCTGGACCACGGCTGTAGAGCACACGGCGCCCTACAACACGGACTATCGTGTCCTGTGCGCGGACGGAATCTATCGCTGGTTCAACGCCCGCGGCGCGCCGGTCCTCAACAAGGACGGCTCTGTCCGCGAATGGGTCGGCGTCTGCCTCAACGTTCCGGGACGTACCCGCTACGGGGCGTCACCGCCCGAGGCTGCACTGCAGCAGAAAACCGTGTCGACCGCGCCCGCCGACGAGACCCTGATCCCGAGCCAAATCCGCGCGGCCCGTGCGATCACGGGCCTTTCTAAGGATGATCTTGCCGCGTTGGCCAATGTCTCGGTCTCGACACTCAATCGGCTGGAGGACCCAGCCTCG
Source organism: Methylobacterium sp. B1 (assembly GCF_000333255.1). Classification (NCBI taxonomy): domain Bacteria; kingdom Pseudomonadati; phylum Pseudomonadota; class Alphaproteobacteria; order Hyphomicrobiales; family Methylobacteriaceae; genus Methylobacterium; species Methylobacterium sp. B1. The sequence goes on from NZ_BACT01000174.1 coordinate 8,280, forward strand.
GCCGTTCGGTCGCGCTCGGACACTTTGCTCGCCGTGCGTCGTGCCCTGGAAGAGGCGGGCGTCGAATTCATCTTCGAGGCAGGCAAGAAGCCCGGCGTCCGCGAGGCGTGACTGCGCGCCAGACCATCCAGAACTGGGTTGCGGAGGCTGACCGCAGCGAAGGCCGCCGCGCGGCCAAGCCGGCGACGGCCGATCCCAGCTTGACCGCGCCCGAGCGGGACGAACTCGTCCGGCTGCGGCGTGAGAACCGACAGCTGAAGGGGGAGCGCGACATCCTCTCGCGCGCGACGGCCTGGTTTGCGAAGGAGACCGGAGTTCTGCCGTAGGGGTCTTCCGGTTCATGAGCGCGAACCAGGCCGACTTCCCGGTCGCCGCCATGGCCCGCGCCCTCGGCGTGTCGATGGGCTTCTCCACCCTCGAATGCGAGTTGCTGGCTCGCCGTCCGCCTCCGCGCGCAGGCCGAGGCACGGATGGCGGTCTTCAGCTCCATCGAGGGCTTCTGCAATCCGCTGCGCCGTCACTCGGCGCTCGGCGACCGCTCACCCGTCGTCGACGAGCAGAAAAAGGGGTTAGAACCGACGATCGCGACCCTGCTCTCCCAAGCCCCCTAACCGTCCACAGAAAAGGGGGCAATCCCAGCTCGGAATTCTCCATCTCCTTGCTCGCCGGCGCCAAGCTCTTGCCTGGGACGGTCCGAACCTCGATCTGGCGCAGCTTCAGCACCATCTGTTGCGCGCTCGTCTTCTGGCCTCGCCGCATGTCCGACTCCTCCGGTCCTGGCCGATCCCCTCAATCAGCCCGGCCCAAAGCCGGCCGGTCAGGTCACTTCGACCTGTGCGCGGCTGGGACGGGTCAGATATAGGCGGAGGCCAGGGCCGGCGAGCCTTCGAGCGCGTGGGCGAGCACTTCCAATCCGTGCGTGATCTGCTGCCGGGTCGAGGGGCCGCCGAGACAGAGACGCACCGCCTCCGGCGGCGTTCCCGCGATGCAAAACGGGTCGCTGCCGATGACGCCGAGCCCGGCCGACCGACCTTGGCTGGCGAAGGCCGAGCGCGTCCAGCCCTCCGGCAGCGTGATCCAAACGTGGAAGGCATGCGGGTCGGCAGTATAGATCCCGGCTGGAAGTATCGCGGCCGCGATGCGCTGGCGCGCGGCCGATTCCTCGCGAACGAACTGGACGATGGACTCCGCCGTGCCATCCATGATCCAGCGCGTCGCCAAGGCCGTCGCGATCGGCGAGGCCATCACGGTCGCGGCGCGGAGTGCGCCGCCGAGCGGCAGGGCGGAACGGGCGCTCGGCGCGACCAGGAAGGCGAGGCGAAGTCCGGCGCCCAGGCACTTGGCGAGACCCGCCACGTAGTAGGTGATCTCCGGAGCAAGCTCCGCAAAACTCGGTGGCGGAGTCGGGCAGATGCGCGCGTAGGCGTCGTCCTCGATGATGGTGACGGCGTATCGCCGCGCAACCGCGATAATGGCCTCGCGCCGCGCCCTGGGCAGGGTCGCGGTGGTGGGGTTCTGCAGCAACGGATTCAGGTAGATGGCCTTCGGTGCGACTTTGGTGCAGGCGGCGGCAAAAGCATCCGGGTCGACCCCGAATCGGTCCATGGGCAGATCGACGAGGCGCAGCCGCAAATGCGCGGCGAGCGCGCGGATGCCCGGATAGGTAATCCGCTCCGCGCAGATCGTATCGCCCGCCTTGGCGACCTGACCCAGTATGCTGAACAGGGCGCTGTGCGCACCGGGGCAGATCAGCAGACGCTCCCGGGGCGGGACGATTCCGCGGCCTTTCAGCCAGCGCAGAGCCGCTTCCTTATCCTCCTCGGTGCCGCCGAAGCCCTGGTAGCGCAGCAGGCTGGTGAGATCGCCGGACAGGTCCACGAACGCGGCTTGCATGCGGGCTTGCAGGGCCGGCGCGTCGGGCTCTGGTGGCAGGTTCATGGTGAAGTCGACCGGCCCGATCCGACGCGCTGCCGCCGCACCGGTCGAACGGGGCGGACGCGCCGGATCGATCACGAAGGTCCCCTGGCCGACGCGCCCCTCGATCAGACCGCGCTTGTGGGCCTCGACGTAGCCGCGCGAAATCGTCGTGAAGTTCAGGTCGAGCGCCTCGGCGAGTGCGCGCTGGGTCGGGAGGCGCGTCCCCGCCGTCAGACGCCCGGTCCGGATATCGTCGGCCAACGCCTCTGCAATGGCGAGGTAACGAGGCTTACCCCACCGCTTCAGATCCGGCACCCAGAGTCCGACCCCACCCGTCTGCGGGTCGGGTCGTGCGTCTCGCTCCGGCGAAGTCATGCATGGTGGCCCAGATCATGATGCGATCAATGCGTGATTGTATGTCTAGCAATAGCCATACCGCGGCCACACCTCGAACATTCCCTGAGTGATTTCCATACAATCCATATAATCGCAGATCCGCGAATGCGCATGCGTTGGCGATTTTTTGTCCACGTCACGCCCATCTGGTAGGCCCCGGATACAGATCCAGCGAACCTAAGCCGTGATTATTGATCGCATTATTGTATGAATATAACACCCGCGCTTTGTATGGCCCATTGATCGAAGCCCTCTGGCACACCGCTTGCCATGAATGGACTGCGACCGCTCGAAGATCAGTCTGCCGCGGTTCAATCCATCGAGGAGAACGATCAATGCCTGCTGTGAACCGCGAGCCTCACAAGAAGGGCGATGTCCTGGTCGATTACGAGGAGAAGGTCTTCGAGGACGTCAAAGCCGAGCCGGGCCAGAAGGCGCTTGTCACCTTCCACACCGTCGCGTTCGAGGGCTCCATCGGCCTCGTCAACCTGCTTCAGGCGACGCGCCTGCAGCGCAAGGGCTTCGAGACGTCCATCCTTCTCTACGGCCCGGGCATTACGCTGGGCGTCCAGCGCGGCTTCCCGAGGCTCGGCGACGAGGCCTTTCCAGGTCACCTCAACTTCAACAACCAGCTTGAGAAGTTCATGGCCGAGGGCGGCAAGGTCTATGCCTGCCGGTTCTCGACCCAGGCGCTCTACGGACACGGCGAGGCCGCCTTCATCGAAGGCATCCGCATGATCAATCCCCTCGACGTCCTCGACTGCATCCTCCTGCACAAGCGCGACAACGCCGTGATCATCGACACCTGGACCGTCTGACCGGGCCCTCGGCCCCCAATCCGGGACGTCGCATCCGGCGGCCATGCGGGACGTGGCCGCCGTCACAGCCGGAGGTTCAACCATGTCAGAGAACCGGATCGTGCGGGCCGCCGCCGTCCAGATCGCGCCGGATCTCGACCGGCCGGAGGGGACCCTGGAGCGGGTGCTGAACGCCATCGATGAGGCCGCCGCGAAGGGCGCGCGCTTCATGGTCTTCCCCGAGACCTTCGTGCCCTACTACCCCTACTTCTCCTTCGTGCTGCCGCCCGCGCTGCAGGGCGCCGAGCACCTCCGCCTCTACGAGCGCGCGGTGGCCGTGCCGGGACCCGTGACGCAGGCCGTCTCGGCCGCCGCGCGCCGCCACGGCGCCGTGATCGTGCTGGGGGTCAACGAGCGCGACCACGGCTCGCTCTACAACGCGCAGCTGATTTTCGATGCGGACGGCACGCTGAAGCTCAAGCGCCGCAAGATCACCCCGACCTACCACGAGCGCATGATCTGGGGTCAGGGCGACGGCGCCGGGCTCACCGTGGTCGAGACGGCGGTCGGCCGCGTCGGCGCGCTGGCGTGCTGGGAGCACTACAACCCCCTCGCCCGCTACGCCCTCATGGCTCGCCACGAGGAAATCCACGCGGCGCAGTTCCCGGGCTCGCTCGTGGGCCAGATCTTCGCCGATCAGATGGAGGTGACGATCCGCCACCACGCGCTGGAGGCGGCCTGCTTCGTGGTCAACGCCACCGGATGGCTCACCGACGCGCAGGTGGCGCAGGTGTGCCCGGACGAGCGCCTGCGCGGCACCTGCCGGGGAGGCAATTGCACCGCCATCGTCTCGCCGGAGGGCAAGCACCTCGCGGATCCCCTCGGGCCCGGCGAAGGCATCCTCGTCGCCGACATGGACCTCGCGCTGGTGACCAAGCGCAAGCGGATGATGGACGCGGTCGGCCACTACGCGAGGCCCGAACTCCTCAGCCTCCTCCACGACGACCGGCCGGCCTCGTTCGTGCACCAGCCGATCCATTCCCAGACCGATTTCCGGAGCCTCGACCATGAGCCGTTCTCCGCTTCCGACGAGCCGTCCCGCGTGTCCGCCGGTGGTAGCGGGACTGGTCGGGATGCCGACGGAGCGCCTGATCAACGCGTTGCAGTCCTACGGCGTTAGGCTCGCCGACACCCGCGCCGGGGCGCCGAGCCGTCGGGGCGGGGCCGGACCGTCGGACCACAAGGCCATGACCATCGCGGGCCGCACCGTGATGGTGCCGGTCCACACCGAGGCCGCCTTCGACTCGCCCTTCCTGGTCCGTCACCCGGACGCCAACGGGGTCTCGGCGATCGAGCATGACGGCGTGGTGATCGGGCAGGCGACCTTCCCGGGCAAGCCGCGCTTCTACGCGCTCTCGACCCTCGACGGCGTGCCTTACGCGAAGATCGCCGTTCTGCACGGGCGGGACGTGCTCGCCACCACCGTGCTCCAGACCTGTATCCGCTACGCCAGCCGCACGAAGACCTGCCAGTTCTGCTCCATCGGCCAGTCCCTCGCCGCCGGTCGCACCGTCGCGCACAAGACGCCCGAACAGCTCGCCGAGGTCGCCCGCGCGGCCGTGCTCCTCGACGGCGTCAAGCACATGGTCATGACCACAGGCACCCCGAACGCGACCGACCGGGGCGCCGCCGTCCTCTGCGCGAGCGCCTTCGCCGTCAAAGCCGCGGTCGACCTGCCGATCCAGGCGCAATGCGAGCCGCCGGATGACGACCGCTGGTTCGAGCGCATGAAGGCCTCGGGCATCGACGCCCTCGGCATGCACCTGGAGGCCGTCACGCCCGAGGTCCGGGCCCGGATCATGCCCGGCAAGGCGAGCGTGCCACTGGAGCGGTACTATACGGCCTTCGAGGCGGCCGTTCCGGTCTTCGGGCGGGGCCAGGTCTCGACCTACATCCTGGCCGGCCTCGGCGACGCGCCGGAGGCGATCCTGGAGATGGCCGAGCGCCTCATCGGGATGGGCGTCTACCCGTTCGTGGTGCCGTTCGTGCCGATCTCCGGCACGCCGCTGGAGAGCCACCCGGCGCCCGGCCCCGAATTCATGCACGGCATCCTCAAACCCCTCGCGGACATGCTGGTCGGCGCAGATCTCCGCGCGACCGACATCAAGGCCGGCTGCGGTCGCTGCGGCGCCTGCTCGGCGCTTTCCACCTACGAGCGCGCGGGGGCGACCTCATGATCCTCGAACCCGTACCGCCGTACTGGCCAAGCCACTTCCGCATCAAGTTCGCCACGAATTCGTGGGAGCGGCGCGCCTGCGCGGCGCTGCGCCGCCAAGTCTTCTGCGCGGAGCAGCGCATCTTCACCGAAGACGACCGGGACGCCGTCGACGCGCACGCCATCCCGATCTGTGCCCTCTCGACGCTCGGCGGCGACGCCGATGCCGTCGTCGGCACCGTTCGCATCCACCACGGATCGGAGCGTCCCGGCGAGTGGTGGGGCTCGCGCCTGGCCGTCGCCGGACCGTTCCGCGGCACCGCCGCGCTGGGCGCCGGGCTCATCCAGGTCGCGGTCGCCTCGGCCCATGCGCGGGGCTGCACGCGGTTCCTGGCCCATGTGCAGGACCGGAACGTCCCGTTGTTCCGGGCCCTGAACTGGACGAGCCTCGAGGAAGTCGCCTTGCACGGGCGAGCCCATCACCTGATGCAGGCGGACCTCGCGGCCTACCCGCCGATGCACGATCCGGAGCACGGGCTCGTCACGTTTCGCAAGGCCGCGTGATGACGGCGGGCTTCGACCTCCAGGCCCTGGCCGGCCAGATCCGTGACGCGCGCGGCGTCGCCCATAAGCGCGACATCGATGCCGTGGTCGCGCGGCTCGGCCTGACCAGCCGGCGCGCCGCGGTGCCGGTCGGTGACGATTGTGCCGCCATACCGGATGGCGACGGCCACCTGCTGTTCGCCATCGAAGGCTTCCTCGACAGCTTCGTCGCGGCCGATCCGTATTTCGCCGGCTATTGCGGCGTCATGGTCAACCTCAGCGACATCGCCGCCATGGGTGGGCGGCCGCTCGCCGTGGTCGACGCGCTGTGGAGCCGGGATGCCGCGGCGGCGGACCCGATCCTGGCAGGCCTGTCCGCCGCTGCAACGCTCTACGGGGTCCCGATCGTCGGCGGTCACACCAACACGCGCGCCCAGGCGAGCAACCTGGCGGTCGCCGTGCTCGGCCGGGCCGGGCCGCGTCTGCTCACGAGCTTCGACGCGGCGCCCGGCGACGACCTCGTCGCGGCGATCGACCTGCGCGGACGCTTCCGCGAACCCTACCCGTACTGGGACGCCTCGACCGGCACGGCGGGCGAGCGCCTGCGCGGTGATCTCGCGTTGCTGCCGGGCCTCGCGGAGGACGGGTTCTGCCGGGCGGCCAAGGACATCAGCATGGCGGGCGTCGTCGGCACCGCCCTGATGCTGCTGGAATGCTCGAAAGTCGGCGGTGTCATCGACCTCGACGCGATCCCGCGGCCTGCGGATATACCGCTCGCCCGCTGGCTCACCGCCTTTCCGAGCTTCGGCTACCTCCTGAGCGTTCGCCCTGAGCGCACGGCCGCCGTGCGCGCGCGGTTCGCCGAACGGGGCATCGCGGTCGCCACGGTGGGTCAGCTCGATGCAAGCCGGGTCGCCCGGGTGCGCGATGCCTCCGGCGAGGAAGCCGTGGTCTGGGACTTCGCAGTCGGCCCGCTGATCGGCTGCGGCCAGGACGACAAGGATGCCGTCCGATGACGGCCCTGCGCATCGCCGTCCTGACGCATTCCACCAATCCGCGGGGCGGGGTCGCGCATTGCCTCGCCCTGGCCGAGGCCCTGTGCGCGCTCGGGCACGAGGCCGTGGTCCACGCGCCCGATCCATCCGGGCGCGGCTTCTTTCGCCCTGCCGCCTGCCCGATGGTCTCAGTGGCGGCAAAGCCGGTCGCCGGCACGACGGTCGACCTCGTCCGGGCTCGGATCGACGATTACCTGCGCCACTTCGCGTCCCCCGCCGCCTGTGACTTCGACGTCTTTCACGCCCATTGCGGCATCGGCGGCAATGCCCTCGCGACGCTCAAGCACCGCCGCTTGATCCCCGGCTTCGTCCGCACGGTCCATCACCTCGACAGCTTCTCCGACCCGGTGCTGGCGGATTGGCAGGATCGCTCGATTGGTGAGGCCACGCGCCTGCTGTGCGTCAGCCGCGCCTGGGCGGACCGGATCGCGGGCGATCTCGGTACGGAGATCCCCGTCGTCGGGAACGGGGTGGACCTGTCGATCTACCGAGCGATGCCGACCGAAGCCGACGCGATCGTACGGGCGCGCTGGGGCCTCGGTGGCGGGCCGATCGTCCTGAGCGTCGGCGGATTTGAGGAGCGCAAGAACACCGCCGGCATCATCGAGGCCTTCGCGCTCCTGCGCAGACGCCACCCGCAGGCGCAGCTCGTGGTCGTGGGCGGCGCATCGCTCCTCGATCATGCGTCCTACGGCGCCCGCTGCCGCGCCGCACTCAGCGCCCACGGACTTGTGGTCGGGCCCGGCGAGGCGGTGATCGAGACCGGGCCGGTCTCTCAGGCGGAGATGCCGGCCTTCTATCGGACGGCGGACGTTCTCGCCTTTCCCTCCTGGACGGAGGGCTTCGGCCTCTGCGTGCTGGAGGCGATGGCCTGCGGCCTTCCGGCGATCGTCTCCCGCCGGCCGCCCTTCACCGAATATCTCCGGAGCGACGACGCCCTCTTCGTCGATCCTGGCGATCCCCGGGACATCGCCGACGCCATGACGGCCGCCCTGGCCCCGATGACCCGCGCCGGCCTGCACGCTGCCGGGTCGGCCCGGGCCGCCACCCACTCCTGGCGCGCCTGCGCCGAGCGTCACCTCGCGACCTACGCGGCCTGCGCCCGCGTCGAACGGGAGCCGATCCATGCCTGAGATGCATTTCCACATCCGCTGGCCCGATGGCCGGCGCGAGGCCTGCTACTCGCCCTCCCTCGTCGTGAAGGACTTCCTCGCCCCAGGCGAGAGCTATGCCCTCGACGACTTCGTCGAGAAGACCCGCACGGCCCTCAACATCGCGAGCGAGCGGGTGCGCGAGAAGTACGGCTTCGCCTGCTCGTCGGCGATGGCCCAACTCGCCCGGATCGAGGCTGCGGCGAAGCGGCAGGCCCCGGGCGGCCTCGTCACGGTCGAGACCTTCGAGCCTTGAACCAGAGCGTCCTTGGGAACATCCCGGAGTCAGAGCCATGACATCCACGTCCCGTCACGTCCCTGTCGCCATCGTCGGTGGCGGCCAAGCCGGTCTCTCGGTCAGCTACCACCTGAAGCAGCGCGGCATCGAGCACCTCGTGTTCGAGAAGGAATCCGCGGCGCATACATGGTCCACGCAGCGCTGGGACACGTTCTGCCTGGTCACGCCGAACTGGCAGTGTGACCTGCCGGGGCACCCCTACGATGGGCCAGATCCTCACGGGTTCATGAAGAAGGACGAGATCGTCGCCTACCTGAAGGGCTTCGTCGCCAAGGTGAACCCCCCGATCCGCGAGGGTGTCGCAGTCACACGGGTCGAACGCCGCGAAGATGGTCTTTTCTCGGTCCGGACCTCGGACGGCGACTACACGGCGAGCGAGGTCGTGGTCGCGTCGGGCGGATATCATACGCCGATCATCCCGCGTATGGCCGAGAAGCTGCCGGGTTCGATCACGCAGATCCACTCGAACCAGTACCGCAACCCGGCGCAACTGCCCGCGGGCGCAGTTCTGGTGGTCGGATCGGGCCAGTCCGGCGCCCAGATCGCCGAAGACCTTCATCTCGCCGGCCGCACGGTCCATCTCGCGGTCGGCGACGCGCCGCGCTGCGCCCGGTTCTACCGGGGCCGCGACGTCGTCACGTGGCTCGCCGACATGGGCTACTACGAGATGACGGTCGACAACCACCCGCTGCGCGACGGCGTCCGCGACAACACCAACCACTACGTGACAGGCCGCGACGGCGGGCGCGACATCGACCTGCGCCGCTTCGCCCGCGAGGGCATGAAGCTCTACGGCGCGTTGGACGACTACCACGACGGTACGCTGCGCTTCCGCGACAACCTCAAGCGCTCACTCGACGGGGCAGACCGGACGTACAACGGCATCAACGCGGCCATCGACAAGTACATCGCCGAGAACGACATCCAAGCTCCGGTTCAGCAGCCCTACACACCCGTTTGGGAGCCGGGTGAGCCCGTCACCGGCCTTATCCTTGCGGGCTCCGGCATCACGTCGATCATCTGGTGCATCGGCTTCTCGCCGGATTTCCGGTGGCTCGATGCGTCCGTCTTCAACGGCGCAGGAAGCCCCAAGCACAAGCGCGGGGTGACGAAGGAGGACGGTGTCTACTTCATCGGCCTGCCATGGCTGCACACCTGGGGCTCGGGCCGCTTCGGCGCGGTCGGCCGCGATGCCGAGTTCGTCGCGCAAGCCATCCAGAAGCGCCTCGGTACCGAGCGGTTCGCTCTGAAATTCGCCGTGTAGCCATCCACCCCATCCGCTTTCCGACAGTCGGTGCGATGACGCGCGGACATTGCTGCATCCCGGCTTTTAAGTCTTAGTCGCGCCACGTCCAGAGATTCGTCTTGAAATCGCCAGGGCCGGGATTCGCGTAGGCGGCTCGAAGGGAAGACGTTCACGTCAGTCGATGCCTGTGTTCCTCCAAACGAAGCATCCTGGCCCGATCGGCCACCCGGAGCCGAATCGCGCACATCGGGCGATCATTTTATATCGACCTGCGGGATGATAGATTTTGCATCCGTCTCGCCCCAGGAAAATAAATAATTTGGCGACGAGCGCGCCGCCAGAATCCTAGCTTGGCCATTGCCACTGTATTCGATTTGTGAGACGCTTCAGCAACGTCGAATATACCGAGGGCGTTGCGATGCGCAGGGCTTGGCGAATATTTTATTTGGCCATCGCCTGCGCCGCGGGGCTCGTTGCTGCGCCGGATGCACAGGCGGCGGAATATGCGCAAGGCATCTACGTTCTCGGCAACCGCGGCCCCCTCGCGGGGGTGACACCGCCGCCGGGCTTCTACTTCGAGAGCGAGACTTACTACTATTCCGGCAATTTCGGTGGAAACCGCCTCTTCCAGGGCGGCGGCGTCGTCGCCGCCAACATCAAGAACGACACGAGCGCGAACTTCGTAACGCCGATCTGGGTCACGCCGTTCGAGATCCTGGGCGGCAATCTCGGCTTTTCCATCACTATTCCGTTCGGCACACCCAATGTCAGTGCCGGGGCCGTCCTCGCCTCGCCGCGCATCGACCGTATCATTGCCGGCCGCGAGCGGGACGCCAACTTTACCGTCGGCGACATCTATCTCGCCTCATTCGTAGGCTGGCATTCCGGCAACTTCCACTGGAGCGGCACGCTCCTCGGCGTCGTCCCGTCCGGCAGTTTCGAGAACGGCCAGCTCTCCAATATCGCGCTCAATCGCCCGGCGATCGATCTCAGCGCCGCGCTCACTTACCTCGATCCGCTTCTCGGCTACGAGCTCTCGGTCGTGCCGGGCATCACATTCAATTGGATCAATCCAGCGACGCAATACCTCACTGGCACGGAGTTCCATCTGGAATGGTCGGCTTCGAGGTACTTGAGCAAGGAACTGTCGGTCGGTCTCGTTGGCTACTATTACAACCAGCTCACCGGCGACAGCGGTTCGGGCGACAGGATCGGCTCGTTCAAAGGTCGAGTCACGTCACTCGGTGCCCAGATTGGCTACACCTTCAAGCTGGGCGAAATCCCGGTCTCGACGAATGTGCGCTTCTTCCGCGAGTTCGATGTCAAGAACCGCTTCGCCGGCACGGCAACGTATCTAACAATCTCTGCGCCACTCTGGGTCGCTCCGGCACAGCAGCCGGCGGACCATAAGCCGCTCGTGACGAAGCTCTGACGTCGGTTACGGATTATCTCTGCCCAAGAACGCGCCCACACGGGCTAGCCTCACATCCGAGGTCGATTTGGCCAAGTGGGACGGTGAGGGGTCAGACACCGGGCGTCGTCATCGGCCGATGGGGTGAACGCGGATGTGCGGTGCAGATCGGCTTGTTCTCCAAGCATGCAGTCTGCTTGGCGCCTCCCGGACCGCGCCAGAACACGACCGGCGACAAGCCAAAGCTGCGTGGACGCCTGCAGCCTACGGAGTTCCCGCGCGGGAGCAGCGTGCATCGCTGGCCACTGCGCTGAAGGACAACGTCCCTGAACGCCGATCGCAGCCCGGCCTATATCTGCGCCGATCGCCTCCAGGGAGGAATGACTCATGCCCTGCAAGGCCGCACCATTGGCTTCTTCAAGGGCGGGCAGATTGTGAGAAGGCCTGCAGCGCGTTTGATGCCGCCGCAGGCAGAGCTTGCAGATCGTTCATCCGCGCTTTTGCGCCTGCGATTGAAAATCACGGAGCGCTTCAGGTGTCACGCTCGACTCCCCGAGATCGACAATGATCCGATTCAGCTTGCCAGTGAAGTTGAACGGAACCTGATAGTCAGAGTCATCGACAGGCGTACCGGTATCGAGACCGACATCCAGGGTTTCATCCCAGGCAAAGGTGAAGGGCAGCGTACGCGGCAGGGAACGCCGTGCCACTTCCTGACCGTCGACGGAAAGCGTACCCGACCCGCCTCGCGAGAACGGGCCGCCGTCCGCGTCCATCTGCCAGTCGAAGATAAGGGTGTGCCGACCGGGCGACAGCGCGACCGCGGCTTCCCATTTCGGTCGCTCCATGCCCAGAAGGTTCATTGTAAACACAGGCTTGCCCTCGCGCAGGTACAGGCCCCAGCCGGCAAAGCGGCCGCCTTGGGTAATCAGCATCCCGTTGGCCCCGCCCTGCGGCACCTCGATGTCGGCCGAAATTCGATATGAGCGATTGAGGATATTGGGCGCCGAATTCGCCTGAATGCCGAAGACCGGCGCTGTATAGATGAACTGCTTGCGGCCGGCGGCCGGGCCCGGTCGTGGCGTGATCATACCCGTGATCACCGAATTGTTTACAGGAAGCACTTGATAGCGGGTCGCTTCCACAAGCCAGAGTTCCTGCATGACACGCAGTCGCTCAGGCTCCTGTTTCGCAAGGTCGTTCAACTCTGTGGGATCCTGCGCGAGATTGTACAGCTCCCAATTGTAGCCGTTGATCGCATCATCGGGAACCGGGGCGCCCGGATTCCACGGCGTGGCTATGGGCGTCGTGCACGCGACCCATCCGTCGTGGTAGATCGCGCGGTTGCCGAAGATTTCGAAATACTGGGTCGTGCGATGAGACGGCGCATCCGCGTTGGGCTTATCCCAGGTGTACACAACACTGGTGCCTTCCACCGGCGCTTGTGCAATCCCGTTCACCATGGTGGGAGGTGGAATGCCGATCGCTTCGAGCAGCGTTGGCACGATATCGATCACGTGGTGAAACTGCATTCGTATTCCGCCCTTATCGGCGATACGCTTTGGCCAGGAGATTGCCATACCATTGCGTGTGCCGCCGAAGTGCGACGCCACCTGTTTGGTCCAGCGATAAGGCGTATTGAATGCGAACGTCCATGGCACGGCCATGTGATTATAGGTGCGGTCGCTGCCCCAGGCTTCGATCAACGGCAACTGCTGCTCGACCGTGAATGACTGAAGATTGAAATAGGCGACCTCATTCGGCGTGCCGTTCATAGAGCCTTCGGCACTGCTGCCGTTATCGCCGCTGATGTAGATGATCAGCGTATTGTCGAACTGTCCGAGATCTTCGACCGCCTGGATGACGCGACCGATCTCGTGGTCGGTGTAGGCGAGATAGGCCGCATAGACCTCCACCTGCCGCGTGAAGAGCCTCTTCTCGTCGATCGACAGGCTATCCCACCGCTTCAGAAAATCCGGCCACGGCGGCAATTGCGCGTTCGCCGGAATCACGCCCAGCGTCTTCTGATTGTCGAAGATCTGACGGGCAAGCGTTTCCCAACCGGCGTCGAACTTGCCCTTGAACGTCTCGATCCAGTCTTTCGGCGGCTGGTGCGGCGCGTGCGTGCCGCCTGGCGCGTAGTGGATGAACCAGGGACGGTTGGGCGTGACCGCCGCAAGCGTCCTGATGTGGCTGATGGCATCGTCGGCCATCGCGGTCCCGAGATTCCAATCCTTCCGTCCGACGTAAGGATGGATCGGTGTTGTGTTGCGGAAGAGGTTGCCCGGCTGCCATTGGCTCGTATCGCCGCCGACGAACCCGAAGAAATAGTCGAAGCCCATGCCGACAGGCCAATTGCCGAACGGGCCGACGGGATTGGCTTCCCACGCAGGGATATTGTGGTTCTTTCCGAACCAGGCGGTGGAATAACCGTTCAGACGCAGCGTCTGCGCCACCGTGGCTTTCTCCGGCGGAATAATCGAGTTGTATCCGGGAAAGCCCGAAGACATTTCCGAGATATTTCCGGTCCCTGCCGAGTGATGGTTGCGGCCCGTGAGCATGGCTGCACGCGTGGGCGAGCAAAGAGCCGTGGTGTGGAAGGCCGTGTATCGAAGACCGGCCGCAGCGATCTTGTCGAGCGCGGGGGTCGGGATGAGGCCGCCGAAGGTCGACGGCGCGCCGAAACCGACGTCGTCGGTCAGGATCAGAAGTACATTGGGCGCGCCCTCCGGGGCAGCAACCGCGGGCGGCCAAGCGGCAACGCTATCCTTTGCCGTCGGCATGATCGTGCCGCTGAATTGCGGCGTTGGCGTCGGCAACACACGGCTGTTCGGGAACTCGACGGCATTCGGCGCGCCTGGGCTTCCGCGGAGCTGCGCGTGGACAGCGGTTCCTGTCACAGCCAGAGCGGCCGTTCCGGAGAGCAGGGCACGGCGGGTTGGACGGAACGTTGCGCCTTCGGGGGGCGTCGGCAAATCAATATTCGGCGCTGTCTCAGAGGGCTCGCTTTTCTTGATCATCGCAGTCCTCCCGCTGAGGCCGATCGCGTTCGACGCCCGGATCTGACGACGCAACGAAAGCCAAGATGGCTCGTCGAAGTGTCGACTGCCTCGGCATGTCGCGCCGCCGGACGGTAGCGTTGGCAGTAGTTTGGCGAGCACAAGTGTGAACCGCCCTTGATCACCTTCCGGGGAATGTTGATCTCCGGCTGACCAGGGTCGAAGCTGCCTTCCACGTATCCGCCGCGCGGATTCATCGGGATACAGCAAGCCTTGGGCGCATCGCCCTCATGCCTTGGCGCGTACCAGTCGGTCGTCCACTCCCAGACATTGCCGATCATGTCGTGCAGGTCGTAGCCGTTGGGCGGGAACGCGGTCACCGGCGAGGTGCGCTCGTAGCCGTCCAGGGCGAGATTCTCGTGCGGGAAGGCGCCTTGCCAGGTATTGGCCATGTGCCGGCCGCCCGGCGTGAGCTTGTCGCCCCAGGCGAACTCGGCCCCGTCGAGACCGCCGCGCGCGGCGTATTCCCACTCAGCCTCGGTCGGGAGGACCTTGCCCGCCCAGGCTGCGTAGGCATCAGCGTCAGCGTAGGCGACGTGCACCACCGGGTGATCGTCAAGGCCGGCGATCGAGGAGCCCGGCCCGTAGGGCCGCCGCCAATGCACGCCGAATCTAAAGCGCCACCACGCGCTCCAATCGTGCAGTTCGACCGCGCCCCTGGGCGGCTTGAACACGAGCGAGCCGGGCTTCAGCATGTGCGGCAACGCGCCGGGGTAATCCTTCGGGTCGGGCCGGCGCTCGGCCATCGTCACGTAGCCGGTGGCGCGCACGAAGGTCCGGAAATCGGCATTGGTGACCGGCGTCCGGTCGATCCAGAAGCCGTCTATGCAGACTCGATGGACCGGGGCCTCTTCCGGATAGTGCCGGTCCGAACCCATCCGGAACGTCCCTCCAGGCACAAACACCATGTCCGGCGAGGGATCTGATGACATGGCGAACCGGTGGAGGATGGGAGCTCTCGGCATCGCGCGCGCCTCAACGCGGACCAACGAGAATGCCTGCTGAAGGCGTGCAGCAACGTATCAAGTCTGCGCACGGCAGCTTGACCGAATGGGACAGGGGATCGGTTTCGGCTCGGAAGCGCACTGTCCCATCCGGCTAGATCTGATGGAAGTTTCCCTGAGCCTGCGTGCCACGGTCCGCACCCGTAGGCCGAGATACCGGATCTCCGGATACTCTTCGCTTCAGCCCCGATCGAAAGAGCCCCTTTCGACGGCCCGTTCAGGGGCGGCACAGGCCGATATGGGACGTCTGTCTAGCCCGCTGGGGCGCCCAAAAGCCGCCGTTCGGATCTCGGCCCAATCCGGCGGGCTGCCTCGTGTTACGATAGCAGTTTCGGGTGCCGCGCGTGATCGGCGGAGAACGGGCGCGCCGTTCGGGTAAGCCGTGCGGCCCTTACGGAAAGGCGCTAAAGGCGCTCCATGTCAGACGCTCTGTTTTCGCCGGCCGTGGCGCGCAACGCCAAACCCATCGTCGAAGTCCTGAAGCGCGTCATGCCGCCCGACGGCCTCGTTCTCGAGATCGCAAGCGGGTCTGGTGAGCACGCCGTTCACTTCGCCAATGCGATGCCCGCGCTCGATTGGCAGCCCAGCGATCCAGACGAAGCGGCGCGCCGCAGCATCGGCGCCCATGCGCGGGCCTCGGGCCTGGCCAACATTCGTTCGCCGCTCGCGATCGATGCGGCCCGTCCGCCATGGCCGGTGGCGCGGGCCGATGCGCTCGTCGCGATCAACATGATCCATATCGCGCCCTGGGACGCCACCACCGGGTTGATGGCCGGCGCGGGCGCAACGCTTCCGGCGGGGGGCGTTCTCTATCTCTACGGTCCGTTCCGAGAGAATGGTGCCCACACCGCGCCGAGCAACACAGCGTTCGATGACAGCCTGCGAGCGAGGAACGCGTCCTGGGGTGTGCGTGACATCGAGGCCGTCGCGGCTGCCGCCGGGGCGCAGGGGCTACACCTTTTCGAGCGCGTCGCGATGCCGGCCAACAATCTGAGCCTGATCTTCCGTAAGACAGGCCAATCCCCTGCGCCTGTCCGGGAGGCATCGCTTTGACCTCATCGACCTCGACAAGCGCGGTCGTGATCGGCGCTTCCGGCGGCATCGGCCAAGCCCTGGTCTCCCGACTCGCCGCGAGTGAGGCCTATGCGCCGATCTTCGCGCTCTCCCGCTCGCAGCCGTCAGTCCCGCGTGGCGTCCGCACCCACTCGATCGACCTGGGCGACGAGGCATCGATCGCGACGGCCGCGGCCAAGGTCGGTGCGGCCGGATCAGCCGGTCTGATCATCGTCGCGACCGGCATCCTTCATCAGGA
>NZ_BACT01000173.1:0-2419 GCF_000333255.1 Methylobacterium sp. B1
AGATCGGGTTGTATGAGCCCTCGATCCAGATCGGCCGGCCGTCGCGCGCCAGCCGCTTGAACTGCGCGGCTTGATACTCACCCTTGCGCAAGCGATCCCAAAATTCGTAGTATTCGCGGCTGGCCCGGGTCTCCGGCTCGACGAACAGGCTGTGGTGCTGACCCCGGACCTCGTCGAGGCGGTAGCCCATCAGGTCGAGGAAGTTGTGGTTGGCGGTGACGATGGTCCCGTCGGACTGAAACTCGATCACGGCCTGCGAGCGGCTGATCGCGGCAATCTGGGACGAAAAGTCGAGGTTGAGCAACCGCTCCTGGGCATCGGCCCATTCCACGACGAAACCGATGCGCTGGCCCCCATCCGAGAGCGGCGTCACGAGCAGGTCGAACACGCGCTTGCCGACGCGGATGGTCGCCTCATGGGGCCTGTCGAGCGCGGCCAGCATCCGGCGCTGGTGGGAGGGGTCCTTGTGGAAGATGTCGATGTTGCTGCCGATCAGTTTGGCGGCGTCGAAGCGGGGCAACTCGGCCTTCAAATCGGCCTCCGCCTCCTGCATGAAGCGGGTCAGGGCCGGATTCATGTAGGTGATGTTCATCGCGGCGTCCGCGATCATGACATTCGTACGCAGGGCCGCCAGGGCCGCGATCTCGCTGGTGTTGCCCGCCGACCTGATCTTCCGGATCCAATTCATCGCGCGTCCCCGAACATTGGTTGTGCCTCAATTGGGTGTGGAGACGCGCCTGAACACTCTGAGCTCGCGGGCGTTCCATCGCTGGATAGATGATCTGCCGGCTTCTAAAAGTTCCTGAATTTTGGCGACGAGACCTCAAAAATCGGTGGTATATTTCCTGTCACGCTCTTTAAGCAGGAGTTAACGAAGTCTGAATATCCCTCGGGTACCCGAGGAGTGGAGCCATGAACCTGATCGATCTCGTGCGGCACGTCGCTGACGGTCTCGACGTGGGCGTTCTGGTCACCAGTACAGATCTGAGGCGACCTGGACCGACCATTCTGTACGCGAACGACGCATTTCTGCGGATGAGCGGCTATGGCGAGGCCGATGTTCTGGGCCAATCGCCCCGGATGCTTCAGGGGGCGGGGACCAGCCGGGAGGGCACGCGCCAGGTCCAGCGCGCGCTTCGAGGCGAGGGACGATTCGTCGGGCGCCTGCAGAACTACCGAAGGACTGGCGAGTCTTATCTGTGCGAGCTCGATATCCGTCCAATTTATGGACTGGATGGGCATTTGGAAGCGTTCATCGCTTTCGAGCGGGAAGTCGTTCGCAGGCGTGGTCGGCCTACGGAAGGTGGAGCGGGCCGATACAGGGCTGTTGAGCAATCGGGTTGCGGCAACCTCCCGTTCCTCAGAACTCCGATTTTTGCTTGAAATTGCAAAAACTGATAATTTTCGCCCGCCGTTTTTCGCATGTAGAACCGGCAAATTACCTATTTTCAAATACAGTGAAAATTATCAGGATGCTGCTCCCGTGCTCGCGCCGAGGCGCATACGGCCCCTTCCATAACTGATCATCTTCGTAGAAGCTCCGCAGCTTTCCGTCCGGAGCACGCTGAACGGCGAACATCTGATGTTCGCGTTCGACGCTCGAAAGCAGAACGTTGTAAATCCACTCTGATCAGCCGTCTCGCGTCCGATACCACGCAATCAATCAAGGACGGCCGTTCGATTCCAAGAGCGGACGCATCTATTACTGCTTTTACGTCAGTAACGCGCCCAGCATGGCTAATCAGTGAGTTCCTACCGCATCCAATAAGTCGAATAAAATTGCTGCGTTCGGCGTGAGCCTAACGATCATTCCATTCTTTCAAATGATAGCTTTTTTGAAGTTCGCCCAGCGGTTCATCGTCCATAAGTACTTCAGACTGAACTTGTCAGACGCTATTGGCAGACAACCGGTCCGGGCCAACAATGACACCAGCGCATAGCTTTTAGCAAGACGCTCTTCCGAGCGCCGTTTGCAAGCGATGGGTCAACTCGAATCGATTGCGCCGCTACCGAGTGCGCCGCCTGAGGCGACCATGGCCACGATCCACGTCCTGACGATACGACCTCACAGGTGGGACCGATCCGGCCGGCAGCACGGGGATCCCGCTGTTGCTCCAGGTGGGGCGAACCTCTCGGTTTCTCGTGGTTCAGCGCCAGCTTGTCGCGATCAGGAACTCAGAGAGCGCAGTCATGCCTGCCGCGGTGATCGTCCACTCAATGACGGAATGACCGCGCAGATGATGCAGGCGCGGACCTCCGATCCGCTGGATAAGGCCCAGGCGTTCCAGAAGGAGATTTCTCGTATCGTCGGCCGCCATCTCGCGGTTGCGTGCACCGATTAGAGCAAGGCGTTCGCCTTGCGTCTTCTTCAAGAGATCGCTCACCGCTTGACCTGTTCGCCTGCGCCGGTGGCCCATAT
>NZ_BACT01000172.1:0-14147 GCF_000333255.1 Methylobacterium sp. B1
GACCGAAATCATCTCGATCACCGTGCGATCGACGTCCTCGGAGAAGAACATTTCTCCGCTCCAGATCGCGAGATCGTAGAGGCGATCGTTGTTGGAGGCGTATTCGAAGTCGATCAGCAGGATCGAACCGTCCTCGCCGATCAGGAAGTTGCCGGGCATCGGATCGTTGAAGCAGGGCACGAGGTCGATGCCGGAGGCCTCCAGGGCAGCCCGTGCGAGGCGCGTCTGACGGGTGAGCCAAGCCTGATCGGGCGGCAGCAGCGCGCCGAGGTCGACGGCCTGACGGTCGTGCTCGTCGATCATGTCAAACACCGTCTTGGTGAGCGGCAGCAGAGGCGCGTCGTGGAAGCGGCGGTAGAGGGCAATCGCCTCGCTGCGCACGGCCGCGTCGGCGAAGTCGCGGTTGGTCGAGGGCCGGCGGCCCTCCACGAACTCGGCGATCTCCACGTCTTCCGCGTCGAGATAGTCGAAGGTGCGCGGGCCGAGGCCGATCGCCTCCGCCTGCCGGCTCGCGGCGCGGGCGGCGGCCCGATCGATGAACATCTCGGTGCCCCGCCCGGGCATCTTCACGAAATAGGGGTGCGCCTCGCCCGCGACCTCGACGCGCCAGTTCGTGTTGCTGATGCCGCCCAGGACCGGCCGATAGCGCATCGGCCGCCCCTGCCACGGGGCAACCCGGTGAAGGGTCGCCTCGAAGGCTCGCTCGGCCTCGGTGCGTCCGCCTCCGAAAGGGATCATGCCGCGCTCCTCACAGCGTCCTCAGGGTTTCCTCGAAGTCCGGGCGGCTGACCCGCGTGCGGCAGCGCAGAAGTCGCCAGCTCGCATATTTCCGGAACTCCAGGCTGCGCCGGGGCGAGACACGGTCCATCGCGAGCGCCCGCAGACCCCAGTACAGATCATCGGCGGCGGCGTAGGCGCGGCAGCGGCTGAACACGTCCGCCCGGCAGGTCCCCTCAGCGATTTCGATGCCAAGTCGCATCTCGCTCTCGAACGGACAGGCCTCGTTGAGGAAGGCGCCGAGCTGATGATGCGGATCGGTATCGCAGGCCATGTCGAAGTCGACGAGGCGCAGCGCGCCGTCCGGCGCGAACAGCAGGTTGGAGGCGTGCGGGTCGGCGTGAGCCGGACGGCACCCGGTCCCGGCGGCGGCGAGCGCCGCCTCGATGGCGTCGCCCCAGTCGAAGAGGAACCACGCATCCGGCGGCAGGTCCGCCGGCAGGGTCTCGCCCTCGGCGCCGAGAGCCGCGCGCAGGGTCCGGATGCCGTCGAAGACGCTCCACCGGCGGCCGAACGGTGCGCCGGCGCCGATGCGGTCGAAGGCCCCGATCACCGCCGTCATGGCATCGGGCTGGCGCAGGCGGTCGAGGGAGGCCGGGCGCCATTCGGGGCCGAGGCGGCGGAACAGGATCGCCCCCTGTGCCTGCGCCAGATGCAGCGGCTCGGGGCCGAGCCCCAGCGCGGCGATCCGCGTCGCGGCCTCGAACGCGGCGGCGGGGTCGATGAGAGCGGCGGCGGCCGGTTCGGTGACCTTGAGGAAGTAGTCCGGGTCCGCATCCGGCGCCGGCGCCACCAGGAAGGTGGCCGACTCGACGCCGTGGTACGACGGCGACGCCGCGCCCGGGCACGCCACGCCGTAACGGACCGGCCGGTTCGCCAGGAGAGGGATCGCCGCGAGAGCCTCCTCGGCCAGTCGCTCGTGAGCGCCGTCGGGCGCGCCCGGCGCCTTCACCGGACCTCTCCCCCGGTGCCGAGGGCCGCGAGACCCTCCGTGGCCAGCAGCATCAGCATGTCGGCCAGGACCTGGGTGCCGAAGGCCTGATCCTCCGGGGCGGCGAACTCGGTCGGATGGTGCATCACCCCGTCCCGGCAGGGCACCGCCAGCACGATCGCCGGGCAGACCGCCGCCAGGCTGATCGCGTCGTGGCCGCCGATCGTGTCGAGGGGCCGGGGCGGCGCGTCATTGCGGGCGCCGGCCCGCTCCGCGAGCCGGACGAGGCCGGGATGCATGGCGCCCGCGGGCCGCAGATCGATGGCGCGGACCTCCGATTCGACGCCGGCCCGCGCCGCCGCCGCGGCGATGAATGTCCTGAGCCGTGCTTCTGCCTCCTCCAGGATCGCCGGCGCGCCGGAGCGCAGCTCGATGAACAGCACCGCCTCGCTCGGGACGGTGTTGGGCGAGTTCGGGAAGACCTCCAGCCGCCCGACCGAGGTGTGCAGGTCGAGCCCGTAATCGGCCACCATGTCCTTCAGGTCGGCGATCAGGTAGGCGGCCGCCAGCAGGGCGTCCCGGCGCTCGGCCATCGGGGTCGGGCCGGTATGGGCCTGCCGGCCGAGGAAGGCGAGGCGGTACTTGGTGGCCCCCCAGTAGCGGGTGAAGGCGCCGAACCGCTTCCCCTCGCGCTCCAGCACGGGGCCGCCCTCGATGTGGAGCTCGATGAACGCGTCCGGCACCGGGACCGTGTCGGTCCCCGCATAGCCGATCGCCGCCAGGGCCTCGTCGACCGCGATCCCGGCGCCGTCGCGCCGCTCCAGGGCCCAGGCCAGCTCGGCCTGGCCGGCGAACACGCTGCTGCCGAGGAGGCTCGGCTGGAAGCGGGCGCCCTCCTCGTTGGTCCAGTTGGCGACGACGAAGTTGCAGGCCGACCTCAGCCCGCGCTCCGCGAGGGACGCACGCACGGCACGGATCGCCTCGCAGGCCGCGACGACGCCGAGGGCACCGTCGAAGCGGCCGCCATTGGGCTGGCTGTCGAGGTGGGAGCCGACCATGATCGTCGGCGCGTTGCCCCCGGCGAGATCGACGCGGCCGAACTGGTTGCCGATCCGGTCGACCTGCGGCGTGAACCCGTTCCCCCGGAACCAGCCGCCGAGCCAGTCGCGGGCGGCGCCGTCCTGGGCCGAGAGCGCGAGGCGCGTCATCGACCCGTCGCCGCCGCCACCGAAGCGCGATACGGCGTCCATCATCCCGTGGAGGCGAGCGGCATCGATCCGCACGAAGGACGGCGACGGTGTCTCAGGCATGGAGCACATCCACGTTCAGGTGTCGGAAGGCGTCGGCGAAGTCGCTCGCCAAGGGCGCGTTGGTGACGAGCGTGTCGACGTCGCCGAGACCGAGGGTCCGGATCGTGCCGAGCCGCCCGAATTTCGAGCTGTCGGCCAGGATCACCGAGCGCCGGGTCTGCTCGACGGCGGCGCGGCGCAGGACCGCTTCCTCCTGGCCGAGATCCATGAAGCCGTGCTCGCGATGCACGGTCACGATGCCCATGACGGCGAGGTCGTAGACGTGCTCGCGCACGGCCGCGACGGTGCGGTGGCCGAACAGCCCGCGGTAATGCGGCTTCATCTCGCCGCCGAGCACGGTCACTTGCGATTGCGGATCGTCGGCGAACAGGGTGGCGATGCCGATGGAATTGGTATGGATGGTGATCCGCCGGCCGACCAACTGCCGGGCGAAGGCCAGGGTCGTGGTGCCGGTATCGATGAAGACGGTCATGCCGTCCTCCACCAGCGCCAGGGCGGCTGTCGCGATGCGCGCCTTCTCGCGCATGCCGACGCGCGCCCGCTCGTCGAAGGGCTGATCGTCCTTCTTCTGGTCGATGACGGCGCCGCCGTAGACCCGGCGGGCATGCCCGCGCATCTCAAGGTCCCGCAGGTCGCGCCGGACCGTCTCGGTGCTGATTCCGAGGCGGCTCGCCAACTCGTTGACCGATACGCGACCGTCGCGCTGCAACTCCGTCAGGATCAGTTGCAGGCGCGGCTCGGTTATACTCATCGGCGTCCGTCTCCCCAGGGTTGTAATCCCTCGTGACGGGACGCAACCTAGGAACGGGTTGGCATGGTCCTCGACGGGCCGCAATTCATCGGACTGCGTCATCTGTTAACCTGCAGCGTCGGCGTGGACCGGCCGCGCGCCGGGAGCCGTGACGCGGTGGCAGGCGGCGAGCGCGCCCGCGCCGCGCGTCACGAGGTGCGGCCCCTCGGCCGCGCAGGGCGCGAAGGCGCGGGGACAGCGCGAGCGGAAGGCGCAGCCGGCCGGAAGGTCGATCGGGCTCGGCGGCTCGCCGTCGAGGAGGCACTCCTCGGGGCGGTAGCGGCGCTCCTCCAGGGTCGGCATCGCCGACAGCAGGGCCTTCGTGTAGGGGTGGCCCGGATCGAAGAACAAGCGCTCGTTGTCGGCGAGTTCCACGACCTCCCCCAGGTACATGACGGCGATGCGGTTGCAGGCTTTGCGCACCATCGCGAGGTCGTGGCTGATGAAGATGTAGGTGAGGCCGTGTGCCCGCTGGAGCTTCTCGAACAGGGCGAGCAGCCGGAACTGCTCGGTCTGGTCGAGCGACGAGAGCGTCTCGTCCATCAGAAGTATCTCGGGCTCGAGCACCATCGCGCGGGCGACGTTGATGCGCTGGCGCTGGCCCGCGGACAGGCCCACGGGCAGCGCGTCGTAGAGCGCGGGGCTGAGGCCGACATCGTTCATGACCGCGCGGACGCGCTCGCGGATACGGCCGGCATCCCGCCATCCGTGGGTGCGCAGGGGCGCCTCGAGCATCGCGCCGATGCCGGTGCGGGGTGGCAGCGAGTTGAACGGGTCCTGCAGCACGAGCTGGAGCTTGCGGCGGAACCCGAGGAGTGCCGGTCCCGCGAGCGGCGCGATGTCCTGCCCGTCGCACAGGATCCGGCCGCCGCTGGGGCGCTCCAGGCGGCTGAGCAGGCGCATCAACGTCGACTTGCCGCAGCCGCTCTCACCGACCACCGCGAAGCTGTCGCCCTTGTGGATGTCGAAGGTCACGTTGCGCACGGCGCGGAGCGCGCTCGTCCCCGCGAAGGTCCCCCGCTCCCGCACCCGGTAGGTCTGCGACACGTCCTCCAGGCGGATGACCGGGCTCGATTCGGACCGGTCGCACGCAGGCTCGCCGGTGCGTGGCAACGCGGGGGAGCGGGTCCAGATGGTCGGGATCTGGGCGACCAGGTCGCGGGTGTAGGCGTGCCGCGGCCGCGCGATCAGGGCCTCGGTCGGCTGCTCCTCGACGAGGCGGCCGGAATCGATGACGAGCGTGCGCGACGCGGCTTCCCGGGCAACCGGAAGCGACGAGGAGACGAACAGGATCGCCGTCTGGAAGCGCTCCGTGAGCTCGCGCATCAGGCGGATGACCTGCGCGGCCACGGTCACGTCGAGGGGCTGGGTGACGTTGTCGGCGACGAGGAGCGCCGGATCCGAGATCATCGCGTCCACCAGCAGCGCGCGCTGCATCATGCCGCCGGAGAACTGCGACGGGTAATCGTGGAAGCGCCGAGCGGCGGAGGGTATCCGGACCGCGTCGAGCAGCGCGACGACCCGGCGGCGCGCCTCCGCCGCCGCGACGGCGGGATTCACGGCCCGCATCTTCTCGGCGATCTGGTAGCCGACGGGCAGCGTGGGGTCGAGCGCGCCCATCGGGTTGGCGCCGACATAGGCGATCTCCCGGCGCAGGGGCCGCATCGCGCGCGGGGCGAGATTGAGGATGTCCTGCCCGCGGAAGCGCACCGTCCCCCGCGCCGTGAGCGGCGGCTCGAGGCCGTTGACCAGGGCCTTCGCCAGGACCGTCTTCCCCGCGCCGGTGGCGCCGACCACGCCGACGATCTCCCGCGGCGCGACGTCGAACGCGATGGCGTCGAGGATACGGCGCCCGGCGACAGGCCCGGCGAGGTCGACACTCAGGTCGCGGACGGACAGGACCGGCGGCGTGACCATCAGGCGCCTCCGTGGATCGCGTTGCGCGCGCGCTCGCACGCCGCGCCGATCAGGTTGAGGCCGATGAGCGTCAGGCCGAGGAACACACCCGGCATGGTGGCGATCCACCACGCGTTCAGCAGATACTTCCGGCCGTCCGCGATGATGTTCCCGAAGGTCGGCGTCGGCGGCTGCACGCCCAGACCGAGGAAGCCCAGCGTCGATTCGAAGATCATCATCCGGGCGATGTCGAGCACCGACGTGAACAGGATCGGCGGCACGAGGAGCGGCGTCAGCAGCGTCAGCACGATCCGGGCATGACTCGCGCCGGAGACCTGCGCGGCCCGGACGTACTCGCGACCGCGCTCGGCCATCGCGACGGAGCGCATCACGCGGGCGTAGACGGGCCAGTTCGACAGCCCGAGCACGAGGATGATGGCGGGGATCGTCGGCCGGGACACGCCGAGCACGGCGATCGCCAGGATGATCATGGGGATCGAGAGCTGCGCGTCGGTGATGCGCATGAGCACCGCGTCGGTCCGGCCGCCGACATAGCCCGCGACCATCCCGAGCGCACAGCCGATGACGAGGGTCAGCGCGGTCGAGGCGACGCCGATCAAGAAGGAGTAGCGCAGGCCGATCAGGCAGCGGACGAGCATGTCGCGGCCGATCTGGTCCGTGCCGAGCGGGTGCGCCCAGCTCCAGTGCGGACCGGCGAAGAGCGGCGGCAGCAGGCGGGCGCGGACATCCATCTTGCCGGGATCGAGGCCGCTGAGCTCGGGATAGAGGACGGTGGCCAGGACCAGGACACCGAGCAGACCGAGGCCGATGCGGAACCCGGTCGCCCGGGCCGCCCGTCCGAGGATACGGCGCCCGATTGAGCGGGAGCGTCCCGTATCGACCGGGACGGACCCGAGGGTGAGGCTCGACTCGACGCCCATCAGTAGGCGAGCCTCGGATCGATGATCGTGGCGGCCAGATCGACGAGGATGTTGATCACGACGAAGATCGCGCTGGTGACGATGGCGATGCCCTGGATCAGCGGGAAGTCGCGCTGGAGCACGGCGTTGATGGTGAGCAGGCCGAGTCCGGGATAGTCGAGGATGTATTCGACGATGATCACGCCGCCGAGCAGGCTGGAGAACTGGACGCCGAGGAGATTGAGCAGCGGTACGGCGGCGTTGCGCAGGACATGCGCCCCGACGATCCGCGTCTCCGTGAGACCGCGGATGCGGCCAACCGCGACATAGGCCTCGCCCATCTGGGCGGCCACGGCGCCCGAGAGGGTGCGGATCAGCACCGGCGACAGTTCCACCGCCAGCACGATGGCCGGGAGGATCGTGTAGGAGAAGCCCCCGTAGCCGACCGCCGGGAGCCAGCCGAGCTTCACCGAGAACAGCAGCGCGAGCACGATCGCGAGCCAGAAGTTCGGCAGCGAGATGAAGATCGACGAGACCGCGAACGCGAACCTGTCCGCGAGGCCGCCCGGTCTCAGCCCCGCGGCGATGCCGACGAGCGACGAGAAGGCCAGGGCGAAGGCCAGGGCCAGGGCAGCGAGCTGCAGCGTCATCGGCAGGGCCTCGCCGATGAGGGCGGCAACGGGCGCGCGCTCGGCCCGGGTCGCGTCGTCGAAATTCGCGCCGCCCGTGGCCGCGCCGTTGGCGGGCCGCACGAAGCTGTGGCCGAGGTCGCCGCGCACCACCTGCCCGGCGTAGCGGCCGAACTGGACCAGGATCGGATCGCGCAGGCCCATCCGGTTGGCGATCTGCTCCACGAGGGAATCCGGCGCCATCCCGCCGACCATCAGGCGCACCGGGTCACCCGGAACGACGCGCAGGAGCGTGAAGATCAGGAGCGAGACCAGGGTGATGATGATCGCCCCCTGCGCGAGGCGCCGGGCGAGGAAGCTGAGCACGAACATCGGGCGATGGGGCTACGGGTGACGCGCCGCCGGAGGCGGCGGGGATGGGGTGCAGATCAGGCCGTGCGCGCGGCGTCGATCGAGCCGTCGGGATAGATGAAGAGGCCCTTCAGGTCGGCCTGCATCGCGTGGATCATCGCC
The DNA here is from genome assembly GCF_000333255.1 of Methylobacterium sp. B1. NCBI lineage: Bacteria > Pseudomonadati > Pseudomonadota > Alphaproteobacteria > Hyphomicrobiales > Methylobacteriaceae > Methylobacterium > Methylobacterium sp. B1. The sequence goes on from NZ_BACT01000172.1 coordinate 7,767, forward strand.
GAGGTGAAAAGCGAGAGGGCCGGCGCCTTGGCGGCCAGGAGCGGCATGGTCTCGGTCTGCAGGATCGTCTTGCGCGCCTCCAGGGTCGGCGCGTTCCGCTCCTTGTCGAGGCTCGCGTCGACCTCCGGATCCTCCAGACCCGTGATGCGGTGCGAGGACGCGTGGAAATGCGTGCGCAGCACCAAGTCGGGCTCGGGCGATCCGGTCGACCAGCCGCAATCGATCATGTGGCCCGGCCCGCCGCCGGGGCGATGATAGAGGCGCTCGTTCCAGGCCGCGGGTTCCAGCACGGTGAGGGTGACCGGAAAGCCCTGTTCGTTCAGCATCGCGGTGATGATCTCACCGTATTCCTTGGTCTTCGGGTAGAAACCGACCGAGGTGATGTATTCCAGCGGCGGCAAGCCCTTCCCTTTCGGGAAGCCGGCCTCCGCCAGCAGCGCCTGCGCCTTGTCGGGGTCGTAGGCGGGATAGTTCTTCAGGTCGACATAGCCGAACTTCACCGGCGAGACGAAGTTCGACGAGGCGTGGCCCGCGGAGCCGAGGACATCGAGGATCACGCTCCGGTCGATCGCGTGGCAGGCGGCGAGGCGCAGGCGGACGTCGTTGAACGGCGGCTTGGAGCAACGGAACCACAGATACTTGTTCTCGACCGAGACGATCCGGCTGACGGCGATCTTCGGGTTGCCCTTGACGGTCTCGACCTGCTCGGGCTCCAAGCGCTCGACGATGGAAGCTTGCCCGTTCATCAGGGAGAGCATCCGGGTGGTCGAATCCGCCGTGAAGGTGAAGTCGATGCCGGGGATCGCCGGCTTCCCCTTGAAGTAGCCCTCGTGGGCCTTGAGCACCGTGGTGTTGCCGCGCTGCTCGACGAAGCGGAACGGGCCTGTGCCGTTGAGGCGCTTGGCGAGGACGCCGCCGGGGCCCTCGGCCACGTCCTTCGCCGACATGATCGGCAGGAACGAGGCCAGGAAGACGAAGAGGTGCGCCGGGTAGCCGCCCTTCGTCGTGTCGACGATCACCGTACGGTCGTCGGGCGTCGTGATCGTGAGCGTGTCGGTCGGTCCGGGATACCATTGCGCCGGTCGATCGGGCTGCGCGCCGTACTCGAAGGTCGCCTTCACGTCCTCGGCCTTGAAGGGCTTCCCGTCGTGGAATGTGACCCCGTCGCGCAGGGTGATCTGCAGGCGGTGCGGGTCGAGAAGCTTGATGTCGGTCGCCAGTTCGTAGACCACCTTGCCCGGATCATCGAGCGTCATCGGTGTGCGGGTGAGGAATCCCATCACGAAACCCTCGATGTTCTTCTGCGAGAGCGTCGTGTGGGCCGTCGGGTCCCAGTTCCCGGTGATGTTCTCCGCCGACAGGAAGACCAGAGGCCGCGCGCTCTGGGCGGAGGCCGAGGCGATCAGGAAGTCGGGGTTGATCTGCGCGCACGCGGCGATCGTACCGAGCCGCTGAAGGAACCGCCTGCGATCCATCCCGTCGCCCTCCACCTTCGAACCGACGACACACATCGGTCAAAAACCACACAGCAAGCCACGTGCCAGTGTCGTGCATCGCCGAAGTACGGCGGACTCGCGATCATCGCCGCGCGTAGACGCGACGGTGCGTGACGTGTGAGCACCGTGCTCACAGAGTAAACACGCTGCCGATTATCGGTCCGTTGGCACCGAAGATGCCCATGCGGTGAGCAAAATCGCCCTCGACTTCATGTATCGAGCCGATCCGAGACGCGAACTCGCGAATATACAACGCAAAGTAGACGGTTTTCCGGCGTCTTCAGCAAAAGTAGCGGGATTAAATCGCAGTTCCACCATGACGGGCCGATGCCGCCCTCTCGCGCTCAACTGTGGCCGAAACATCTCGACTCGGTCAGACTCCACAAAAACCATGCACGCCCCATTGACGATGCAGAATCTCTCATGACACGTTGAGGCAGCGATGAGCTCGGACCCGCAAGAGTAGCGGTGTCCTTCGGCGAGACCGGATTCGGCTGACGACCGAACCGTGATCGGCCCGTCATCGAGAAGGCGCGCAGAACGCCGAACCAGTCACACCACCGGCACCGAATGGGTCCCGACGGCTCCCGGCCGCTCGGCCTGCCGCCCCGCGGCCGGTCCGCGCCCGGGCATGCGCCGGCCGGACCCCCGAACGGAGATCACGATGATCGGGGACATTTCGCGCTTCGCCTCACCATCCGGGACCGGCGCGGTCCTGGGCCTGCTCGTGCTCGGATCGGGCCTGACCGCACTTCCGGCCGCGGCTCAGACCGCGACGCCGGTGGAGACATTGAGCGACCAGACGCAGGCGCGGACGAACCCGGATATCGCAGCAAAGGCGACGTCGCCAATCCGCGTCGGTCCGCTCGCGCCTTGGGCGACCGAGATGGCGGCGGCCGGCTTCACCTTCGACATCAACATGTACGACTTCTACCAAGCCAACCCGTCCGCGGGTCTGCGCACGGGGCAGCAATCGAACTCCGCCTATTTCGTCCTGTCGATGACGGCGGACATGCAGAAGCTTGCCGGCATCGCGGGCGGCAGCATCAATTTCACCGAGACGCTCTTCGGCCTGGTGCGCAACCTCAACATGGCCGGCGATATCGGCGATACCACGATCGGGTATCAGCCGCCCTACAATCCGAACGACAACCGCCTGTCGCTCCTGACCTATCAGCAGAAGCTGTTGGACGACCGCCTCGTCATCGAGGTCGGCCGCACCCATCCGGGCCGCTATTACGCCCTGCCGCCCTGCAACTCGATCAACTCCTGCTTCCAGGACATCCTGTATTTCAATGCAGGCTGGACCTCGCCGCTCTACTCGGTCTGGGGGGCGAACTTCGCCTACAAGACATCGCCGACCACGTACATCCAGGCCGGCGCCTTCAGCGTGAATCCCGGAACCAACGTGCTCTCGGGCTACGATTGGGGCTATGAGCGCCTGTCGGGCGCCCTCGCCATGTTCGAGATCGGCCGCGTGACCGATTACACGCAGGAAGCCTATCCCGGACGCGCTTCGTTGACGGGTTTCTACAACTCGGCCGATCATGACGACAACTTCAAGACCGTCTTCGGCACGTCCAAAGGCCTCAATCCCGGCACGCCGGTCCTCCAGAAATCCGGGACGTCCGGGATTGTGCTGACCGGTACGCAGACCCTCTGGCGGGCCGATGGCGGACGCGAGGTCAATCCCCACCCGACCGCGATCTCGGTCTATACCGGAACCGGATATGCCTTCGATCCGACGATCCCGATCCGCTTCAACAGCTTCGTCGGATTGCTCCTGCAGGCGCCGGACCAGGGCCGTCCCCTCGACACCTACGGCATCAAGATCAACTGGCAGCGCCTCAACGAGAACTACACGCGCTTCCTCGCCGACGCGAATTTCATCTCGGGCGGGTCGGGCGCTCCCTTCTCCCGAGACAAGTTCGTATTCGAGCTCAATGCCCATTTCGCCATGCCGGGCGGCGTGATCCTTGAGCCGGTGGTCCAGTACCTCGTGAACGGCAATTCCTATTTCAATCCCTACACGGCGCGCCGCCCCAAGGACGGCTTCTACGGCGGCTTCACCCTGTCGGTCCCACTCGGCACCCTGCTCGGCTTGGCTCCAGGCTGAGGCTTGCCAATTCTGGCCGAGCGACCGGCTCGGCCAAACCCTCTCCGGCGACGGCGTGACAGTCTTGTCTGCCGCGCCGCACCGATTCCGGCCGCAGGCGAACATCGCTAAGGCGGCCGTCACACAGCGCCAAGCGCAGACGGAATGTCATCTGCCGCCGCATCAGGGAAAGGACAATGGAGAGGCAGGCAGCCAGCGCGGGTGGGGAGCATCATTGGCATCTTGAGCAGCCGGCACGATTCAAGCTTGCACATGTCCATGCCTCTGCGCGCATCACGGCGGAGCAGGCGTTCCTGGTTCATCCGGGCGCCACGATCTCGCGAACGATCAATGCCATGCTTCGAAATTCAGTCATCCTCTCGGGAAAGGCAGCTCAGCGAAACACGGCGGCCGGCTCGAGATCTCAGTTTGACCGGCGATATGGGTCGAGCCGATGTCCGTTCTGGAAATGTCGATAAGGCTTCAGAATAGCCAGGATGGGCGCCAAGTGGAATGTTGATCCTGCACGCGTGGGCGGTCAGGCGTGACGCAGTCTGGCCAAAGCAGCTGGTCGGCTGCCGGAAAGGCGCACTCAAAAAGCGGACGAGCTCTCAACGACCCATGTCGGCCCTGCGGGCAATCGTTAAGTCTTGCTGAAAGCAGTCATTCATTGGTCGTCCGGCAGCTTCGGCTGGGGGGAGATTGGCCGGACTTCGGTGTGCCCTGGGGTGACGAACGACCACAACCATGGGCATCGCGCCTGGCGAATAGTTAGCGCATCAGGAGCGCTCCCTGGATTCGGACCCGGCGTCATTGCCTGACGCCTGCGAGCTCTCCCGCCGTGATTACACGGTGCACGTCTGCGTCCGACAGCAGGCCTCCAGCCATTCTCCTCGCGGAGGCTGACGAGCTTGTCCGTTTGGTCACGGCCGACATGCTGGAGTATGCCGGCTTTCAGGCCATAGAGGTCCGTACAGCCGCCGAGGCGCTGGCGGTGCTTGAAGGACCGATCCCGGTGAGCATTCGGAGTACGGGACGCGGCATCGTAGGCGACGGTGTTGCCCGTGCCCACCTCGTTCATCGCCTTTGGTCCGATGTCGACATCATTGCCGCGTCGCGGGTCGGATCAGAAGTCGAGGACGAGTTGCAGCCGGGCACACGCCTGCACAGCAAGCGCTCCGACTTTGCAGATCTCATCCATGAGGTGGCAGCTGGCCTCGCACACGGTCAGGACGAGCCTTCAGGCGCTCCTGTGCTCCCGGGCGGTGTGCCAACCCCTACGGGAACGGAGATGGCACAGGGATGGGAGCCAACGCCGCCCCCACGACAGAGCCGGACAAATCGTAGCCCCCGCTATCATGGCGGCGAGACCTGAACGCAATCAGCTCGGCTGTCGCGATGTCCCCAACGAGGCGTGAGCAGAACCAGCGATGACGACCGCTTCTCTGCAGCGCCGTTCGTGATAGGAAGCGCAGAAAATCATCCTCAACAGCCGCTCGGCTCCTGACCTCAACAGTCATCCCGGTTCGCACGATCCAGTCATAGCGGCAATTATGCTGCGATATTTTTAATGTACATCCGCTTAAAATCTATTATATGTTGAAAACTATAGACTAAACAGCAGATCAATTTATCTATTTTTATACGGTGCGTAGACATGAATCATGCGTCGGAATTGCGACTGAAATATTTTCATTGATAGGGTCTGATTTGAATCGAAATTTTCGATCGGACTAAGTGTTGAGCTTGAGCGATCCGTCGATGAACACCGACATGAGGAGGATCGCCGACACGCCGAGCAGGCCGGCGTCGAAGGAACTCGTTGGGGTCGATGACGCTCACCGCGAGCAGATGAACGCCCGCTGCCCGCGCGATCCGAACCGCGCCCCGCGTCTTGCCGCTTAGCGCGTCGCGACAGCGACGCGCGGCGATGGATCGGTCGAGGCTTCGGGCTGGACCTTCGCGACCAGCGCCTCGACCTCATCCATGAAGCGGCGCACCGCATGCTCGGCCGTGCGCCGCGTCGGGTCGTCCGACGAGAGTGTTCCCGCTGCCGCGGCCAGCGCGATCGGCAAAACCCGCAGCGCCTCGCGGATCGACCTGCGCAAAACTTCGATCTGGTGTTGACGCGGTCCTGGATCCTCGCCCGCTTCGAGGGCGGCGACAAGGTCATCGGTCAGGCGCCGAGCGGCCTCGCCCTGGAGCATGATCGGAAGTCTTTGGATGCGGGCCATAGCGTCCTCTCAGCGTGCCAGAACGCGGGCGGCGCCCTTGGTGGTCTCGACCGCCTGGGACACGCTGCCCACCGCCTGCGCGATGGCGCCGATGTTCTGCGCGATCGCGCCGACCGCGCCGGCAGCATCCTGCATGTTGGCCGACATGTCCTGGGTGACCACGCTCTGCTCCTCCACCGCGGCTGCCGTGCGCACCACGTAGTCGCGCATGGTCTCGACGGAGGTCAGGATCGTTTGGAGAGATCCCACGACCTGCGCGGACACGGATTGCACGTTGCCGATCTCTCCGGCGATCTGATCGGTGGCGCGCGAGGCCTGGTTGGCGAGGTTCTTCACCTCCTGGGCCACGACCGCGAAGCCCCGGCCCGCCTCGCCGGCCCGGGCGGACTCGATCGTGGCGTTGAGCGCCAGCAGGTTGATCTGGCTGGCGATGTTCTGGATCAGGCCGACGATCCCGCTCATGGCCGTGGCCGTGTCGCTCAGCTTCTGGGTCAGGTCGCCCGCCGCCTGGGTCTGCTGATGCGCCTCGTCGCTCGTCGCGCGGGCCTTGCTCATG